>QZKZ01000038.1 GCA_004796465.1 Desulfovibrio sp. | reverse complement strand
GGCCTTGTGAACCGCTCTACTCCCCGTCCGATCCGGAATCACCGGAAAAGTCCATGACATCGCCTTCCTCGGCTACTGGCTCGTCACTGAAATCCATGACATCCTCCTCGCCCATGCCAGGCTCCTCGGAAAAGTCCATGACAGGCTCTTCACCGGGCTCAATGGTAAAGGGGTCGTAATAGGTGCACGAAGGCGGCAGCTGATGAATCGCACCGCTCATGAAAAGGCTGTGGGCGAAATCATTGTAGTGGGTCCACAGCTCTTGGCAAGGTGGCATGTTGGGCTGCCAGTGCTCTTCCACCAAATAGGAGAAGTCGCACTGCTCATAAGGCACGGGTATGCCTGCCGCGCGCATTTCCTCGTAGATATCGGTGCAGCACACCTCAACCTCGCGGCAGGCTTCCTCGGTCGCCATGGCCGGGCCTTGTCCAAGGCAGGCCAGGGCGAATATGGTTAACAGCAACCACCAACAACGGTCGCCAGGTCGCATAGTCACCTCCCCTGGTTTCGGGGGCTTGTCCGGATCATACCTGCATTCGCGGTTGGTGGAAAGGGAGACGCTACCAAACCCCAAAAAACCCCGCCGGTTTCCGCGCTGTTGACACGGCCCTGGGCCATGTCTATCTGCGGCCATGGACCTTTCGCAACACACTCCTTCGCCCTTCCCGGCCCGGCAAGCCACTGGCCCGGCCAAGCTGTTCGTGGAAACCACCACCCGCTGCAACATGGCCTGCGCCATGTGCGTCAAACAGTCCCCCCTGAGCCACATCCCGGAACAGGATCTCGGCCTGGACGCCTTTCATGCGCTGGCCCCGACGCTTCGGAGCTGCACCACCCTGATCCTCAACGGCATTGGCGAGCCCCTGCTGCATCCGGACTTGGCCGCCATGGCCGCGTTCGCCCGGGAACACATGCCCCAAAACTCGCGTATCGGGTTCCAGACCAATGGATTGCTGCTCACTGAGGATTTGGCGGAAGAACTGATCACAGCGGGCGTGAACACGGTGTGTTTGTCCGTGGACGCCCTGGGCGTGGACTGCGCGCGGGAAGTGCACGGCGGCCGCCACCTCGGCCGTTTGGAGCAGGCAATGGCCTTGCTGCGAAACGCAGCCCAACGGTCCGGGCTGCCCCTGCGCTTGGGTGTGGAACTGGTGCTCATGGCCGACACCGTGTCCCAGCTTCCGGATACACTACGTTGGGCCGGGGAACACGGGGCTGACTTTGCCCTGGCCACGCACTTGCTGCCGCACACCCCGGATTTGCTGGACCAATCCCTGTTCAACCCCAATACGCCCGGAGCTGAAGCTCTATTCACCAAGTGGCGCAAACGCGCCCAGGAGAAAAACCTCGACGTGGCCGACAACCTCACGGGATATTTCCGCGCCGTGCGCAGCCCGGAGCAGGACGCTCTCAAACTGCTGGTCCGGGACATGCGTGAAGAGGCCCGGAGGAACGGTGTGTGGCTGCACCTGGAGCGGTTGCTGCAGTGGGCCGACCACGACCAAGCCGAGCTGCGCGAAGTATTCCGCCGGGCCGAGGAAACCGCGCGGGACCTCGGGATGGAGTTGCACTTGCCGCCCCTGCAAGCCAAGGACACCAGGCGCTGCGATTTCGTGGAGGACCGGGCCATGTTCGTGGCGGCCAGTGGCGAGGTCCGGCCCTGCCACTTCCTGTGGCACGAATACTCCTGCTACATGGACGGCCAGGCCAAGCGGGTGCTGCCCGTGAGCTTCGGCAACATCCATAGCTCGGACCAGGACGGACTCGCCATCTGGAACAGCCCGGAATACGCAAATTTCAGGGAGCAGGTCCTGGCCTACGATTACCCCTACTGCTCCAACTGCAGCTACGTGCCCTGCGACGACGTGTCCGGCGAGACCCTGCCCTTTGAATACGACTGTCTGGGCCAGACCGTGCCTTGCGGCCACTGCATGTGGTGCATGGGCGGGCTGGCGTGCTTGAGCTAAATCCGGGGCGGCTTAATCCGAATTGTCCGGGAAGCCCTTTTTCTCGGCCTGCGCTTCGCCAGTACCGATGGAATCCCCCCTTTCCTTTGATGCAGCATTGCGAAACAGCTCTCCCGCGTCAAAATCCGGATCATTGACGATAAACGAAGCGCCAAAGACCTTGCCCGGATCCTCCATGTCCCGGTAGAACCTCGCTGGGATGCGGCTGCCGTGGAAAGGCGGCTGCTTGCATTCCGGACAGCCCAGGACCTGCCAAAGCATGGACAAACGCTGCTGGGCCGTGACCCGCCGCCGCAGCCGGATAAAGGGGAACTCGAAGCGGAATTGCACGGCCACCCGGATGTACATCAGCTCGATACAGTTGATGAGCACGATCAGACCGGTAATGGCGGTGAAGAACCAGTAGGTGCGGAGATGTTCCCGCGCATAGAACTCGGAGACCGGATGGATGTATTTCCAGGAGTAGCCCTGCAAGGTGGCGAAGCAGGCAATGAGCGTGATCAGCATGATCAGGAGAAAGGCCTTGCCCTGGCGGTACATGCGGTCCTTTGACTCCATCTGGGCGCAGAGCTCGGTTCTTTCCTCCGGGGTCTCGGGCCGCCAACCATAGGCGAAGACCCTGAGCCAGAGCCGGTACACTGCTTCCCGCTCCCGGAAATACTCGCCAAAGAAAAAGGTGTAGATGCTGGTCAACGCGCCCGTGGTGATCAGAAAGGGGGAGGGGTCGTACATGCCCTGCCATACCACGGCGGAGAACTGAACACCAGGCTCGCCCAAGGGAAACCGCAAAGACAAAAGCGCTGATCCGACTTGAACTGATCGTGCCCATGATGTACATGCGGCAGCTATATACCTATTCCCTTGGAGGCCAAGATGAAAGTCTCGACCTGCTCGCCCCGGCCCGTCATGCTTCCCAGCCGTATCGACTCCACAGGATATCAAATCGACCCCTATGTGGGCTGCGAACACTACTGTTATTATTGCTACGCTCTCAAGGACGCGGAAACGCAGTGGGACAAGGAGATCGCCATCCATGCGGACATTGAAGGCCAACTCCGCAAGGAACTGGAAAACTTGCCGCCGCAACGCTTTTACATGGGCTACTTCACCGATCCCTACCAGCCCGTGGAAGAACGGATGCTGCAGACCCGCAAGGTCCTTGAAATCCTCCTTGAGCACGGCTCCAGCGTGGGTTTTCTCACCAAGTCGAACCTGTTTTTGCGCGACCTGGACCTTCTCTCGCAAATGGACGATGCCCAGGCCAGCATTTCCGTGGCGTTCCTGGACGACTCCGTGCGCACCGCCCTGGAGCACCGCACCGTGCCCACTTCAGAGCGCATCGACGCCTTGCGCGCGGTCAAGGAGAACGGCGTCCATACCTCGTCCCTGCTCTGCCCCATTATTCCGGAGATCAACGATGTCTTTGCCTTGCTGGACATGCTCGCCCCGGTCGCGGAGACCATCTGGCTCTACCGGCTCAGCATCGAGGACCCCGAGGGCGTGAACTGGCGCAATCTGCGCGACATCCTGGCCCGGGACTTTCCAGACAAGCTGGAGCTGATCGAGTCGGCTGTCCTGAGCAGGGAGCACCCTTATTGGGAAGAACTCCGCCAAGAGGTGACTGCCCTGGGCGACAAGCAAGGGCTCAACCTTCAGATTCACATCTAAAGCGTCTGCCCTCCCTCAAAGAAAAAGCCCCGGCCAAGGCCGGGGCTTCCTCATTCCAGCAGCAAAACTGCTTAGGCAGGCGCGACAATGGACAGCACGGTGCGGGTCAGGGCGTCCTTGCCTTGGGTCACGTAAAGCTCGTACAGGCTCATGATGGTGGCTTGGGAGAACACGTAGTTGCGCAGTTGGTTGAAGGGCTTGCCTTCCACGTCGGTCTCGCTCAGGCCGTAGTGCTCCATGGCGATCTCCTGCATGAGCGGGATGGTCCACTTGGCCGCGGGTACGGTGAGCACCCAGTCGTGGTCGCCCAGGTGGCACACGAAGTTCTCCATGGTGCGGGGCTGGGGCAGGGTCTCGCCGTCGCTGTTGAGCCAGCCCTCGGCCACGGGGTCCTTACCCAGGAGCACGGCGGCGGCGCCGATCCAGCGCACCGGGCCTTCCTCGTCGTTGCTGAAGCCGGGGTGGTTGTGGGCGCAGGCCTGGGCCACGCACATGT
>QZKZ01000260.1 GCA_004796465.1 Desulfovibrio sp. | reverse complement strand
TCTTTCCCTTGGTCTATTCTTCGGACCAATTGCGCCGTCTTGATGAGGCGGCAAACAAGCTCAGCATACCAGCCCGGGTAGCGATCAAATTCGATACCGGCATGGGTCGGCTGGGCTTTGGGGTGGATGACGCGGCCAAGGTCGTGGAGACCTTAGCGGGCTTGAGCGGAGTTGAACCGGTTTTGGTCGCGTCCCACTTGGCCACGGCTGATGATCCGGCTGAGCGCGAATATGTCCTGGACCAAGCCGCACGTTTTGACCAGGCCGCATCGGTCCTGCGCCAGGCCTATCCCGGCTTGGCGGGCAGCTTGGCCAATTCCGCGGGTCTGCTCGGGTATCCCGAGCTGCGCCATGAAGGGCAGAGGCCGGGCATCGCCATGTATGGAGCCAATCCTTTTTACGGCACCAGCCTGGAACGGCTGGGCCGGGACCTCCAGCCCGCCATGGATGTTACCGCTCCAATTTTGCAAGTCCACGGTTTGGCCCAGGGAGAGTCCGTGAGTTATGGCCGGATTTTCGCGGCCTCCCGGGACATGCGCGTGGCCGTGGTCGCGGCGGGCTATGCCGACGCCTACAGCCGCCACCTCTCTTCCACGGACGGGCTGGGCGCGCAGATGCTGGTCAAGGGGGAGCGTGCACCTGTTATTGGACGGGTCTGCATGCAAATGACCGCTATCGACGTGACCCACATCCCTGGCGTGGAGCCCGGTGAGCGGGCCTTTCTCCTGGGTGGGGAAGGGGACAACGCGGTTCGCCCCGAGGAGCTGGCCCAGTGGTGGGGAACCATTCCTTATGAAGTGTTTTGCCTGCTGGGCCAGAACCCCAAGTCCCCCATCTGAATCATTTCCACCATAAGGAGTTGCCGTGTTACGTGTGATGCGCTTTTTTCGTTCCCTGCTCATCATGACTGTGATCACCGCAGTGATCTGCGAATCCCTTGTCTACCTCATGCTGGAACATCCGGGCATGACCCCGGAGCCCTTGCGCACCATGTGTCTCAAGTACCACTTGCGCACGGACCGGGACCTCGTCCAATACCTGCCGGAATGTGCCCAATGGGACCCGGACCTTTTTTATATCTTGCGGCCCGGAGGCTGCCATTTGGACAGCAGGGAATTCGAATTCGACGTGTCGGTCAACGAACTGGGTTTGCGCGACCGGGAGTTTCCCGAGGGACCGGAAATCATGGCCCTGGGTGATTCCGAAGGTTTTGGCTGGGGTGTGGAACAGGACCAAACCTATGCAAAGGTCCTCGAAACCCAAGTGGACCGGACAGTGCTTAATGGTGGGGTCCCTTCCTACGGCACGGCCCGGGAGATGATCTTACTCAAGCGTATGGACCGCTCCAATCTTCAGGCTGTGGTTATTGTTTACAACGTCAACGACTACGAAGAAAACGTGAGTTTCCTTGAGGGCGGCGGCAACTTGGAAATCTCGGGCCAGGAGCGCTGGGAAGCCATTGTGGAGGAACACGCCGAGGTCAACGCTTATTACCCGGGCAAGCATATCTACAGCGTGCTCAAAATAGCCTGGACCATGTTCGGCGAGGATGCGGTCCGGCAGGAGCAGACCCGGGCAGCAACTCATGGCGCGGAGGCCGAGGGTGGCGGCGAGGCTATGGCCGCAACAAACGACGATGCCCCGATCAGCGAAGCCGAGGCCTTTGTCCAGGTGCTGTCGTACTTTCCGGAACTGCTGGAGGACAAGGTGCTGGTGGTCTGCGAGGTTAATGAGCGGGCCAAGCACAACGACAGCACCTTCGTGGACGAGGTCGCCGCGCTCATGGAGCAGGACCGGGGTCCTGCCGGTCTGCGCGAACTGGTTGTCCTGGACATGTCCCAATACCTGACCGACGAGCATTTTTATATCATGGACGGGCACATGAACGCCGCGGGCCATCAGCTTGTGGGCGAGACCTTGGCCCGTGCCTTGTCCGGGGTATTGTAAGGGACCGGGGGTAAAGGCCTAAAGAGTTCTTGACAGCAGCCTGCGGTCCACCTATACAACTCCGTTCCCACACCTTGCTCTTTTCTTGAAAAAGGGCCATGAGACCATAAGGAGATTGTATGCGTAAGTACGAGACGCTCATCCTTCTCAGTCCAGATCTGGGCGAGGAAGAGCACAAGGAAATCCTGGACAATTTGACCGGCATTGTGGACCGGGAGCAGGGCAAGATCCTGCTTGTTGACGACTGGGGCATGCGCGACCTCGCCTATCCCGTGAACAAGCAGACTCGCGGCCGCTACGTGCGCCTTGAGTATGCTTGCCCACCCCAGGCCGTGCAGGAGCTGGAACGCAACATCCGCATCACCGAAGGTATTTGGAAGTTCGTTTCCGTCAAGCTCGAAGAAGAAGTCAAAGAAGAGGAGGCGGCATAATGGCATTTAAGAAAAAATTCGCACCGCGCCGCAAGTTTTGCCGCTTCTGCGCCAACAAGGACCTGCCGCTCGACTACAAGCATCCCGAAATCCTCGGTGAGTTCGTCACCGAACGCGGTAAGATCATCGCCCGCCGTATCACCGGCACCTGCGCCAAGCATCAACGCAGGCTGACCACGGAGATCAAGCGTTCGCGCCAGATGGCGCTGATGTACTACACGGCCACCCATTCCTCCTACGTGATCAAGAAGATGCGCCAGTACGGAGGCTAACATGGCCATGAAACTTATTTTACGCGAAGACGTGGACAACCTGGGACGCCTGGGCGAAATCGTCACGGTCAAGTCCGGCTACGGCCGCAACTATCTGATTCCCCAAGGCATGGCCATGCTGGCCACGGACGGCAACCTCAAGGTGTTTGAATCCGAACGCGCCAAGCTGCAAGCGCGCATGGACACCCTGCGCACGGACGCCGAGTCCCTGGCCGAGCGCATCCAGGCCCAGGAAGTGGAAATCCTGGTGCGCGTGGGCGAGGCCGGCAAACTGTATGGCTCCGTGACCTCGGTCATGATTGCCGAGGCATTCGCCGAACAAGGCGTTGACGTGGAACGCCGTAAGATTCTCCTGGAAGAGCCCATCCGCTCCTTGGGATTCTACGATGTGCCGGTCAAACTCGAAGCAGGCATTACCGCGACGGCCAAGGTCAAGGTCGGTCGCGTGGACGGCGGTCCCATTGACGAATTCGTGGAGGCTCCGGCCGAGGAAGCCGAAGTTGAAGGCAGCCCTGAAGCTCCGGTGACCGTGGCTGACGTGGAAGCCGCTTCCGAGGAAGCTCCCGTGGAAGCCGCTGAAGAAGCTGTTGCCGAAGCCGTTGAAGAAGCTGTTGCCGAAGAAACGCCTGCCGAAGCTGAAGCCTCCGAGGAGGACAGTGAGCAAAGCTGAGTCCGAACGAACCTCGCCTTTGTCCCCAAACAAGGCGAAGGCACCCGAGGTCACTCGTGACAAGGCTTCGGCTGATTTGTTGCGCAAATCCCCCCCCCAGAACGTGGAAGCTGAGCAAGCGGTTCTGGGGGGGATTTTTATTCGCGGCAACCTGCTGCACTCCCTCACGGAAATCGTCAATGAGGACGATTTTTACTTTCCCCAGCATCGCATGATCTTTCAGGCCATCATTGACCTGTATCGGGAAAACAAGCCCGTGGACCTGGTCACGGTGGCCGAACGTCTCAAAAGCAGGCACGACCTGGAAAAGGTGGGCGGTGCGGTCTATTTGGCCGAGCTGCGCGAATCCTCGCTCATCAGTGCGGCCAATGCCGAGTACCACGCCAAGATCGTGCGCGACAAAGCAGTCAAGCGCAGCCTCATCGACGCCTCCAGCACCATTATCAGCGAGTGTTACGAGGATTCCGGCGAGACGGAAAAACTCCTGGACATGGCTGAACAAACCGTGTTCGCCATTGCCGAGCGCACCACGGGATCGTTCTTCAAGGCCGGCAACGAACTGGTGAAAAAGGTCTTTGAGGAGTTGCAAACCCGTTACGAACGCCAGGAGCTGGTCACGGGCGTGCCCACGGGGTACCGCGATCTCAACGAGATGACCGCGGGTTGGCAGCCCTCGGACCTGATCATCGTGGCTGGGCGTCCCTCCATGGGCAAGACCGCGTTCGCCCTGAATTCAGCCATGCGCACCGCGGTCATGGAAAACGTGCCCACCGTGGTCTTTTCCCTGGAAATGTCCATGGACCAGCTCATGCAACGCATGCTCTGCTCCATGGGCCACGTTGACCTGCGCGACCTCCGGCGCGGGTATATTCGCGACGAGGATTGGGTGAGGCTCTACGACGCCGCCGACCACCTGTCCAAAGCGCCGATCTACATCGACGACACGCCCGCCCTGGGTACCATGGACCTGCGCGCCCGCTGCCGCCGTTTGAAGATGGAAAAGGACATCGGCCTGATTGTTATTGATTATCTCCAGCTCATGCGCGCCAGCCGCAATATTGATTCCCGCGAGCAGGAGATCTCCGAGATTTCGCGCAGCCTCAAGGCCTTGGCCAAGGAGCTGCACGTGCCGGTGATCGCTTTGTCCCAGCTCAACCGCAAGGTGGAGGAACGCACCAACAAGCGGCCCTTGCTCTCGGACCTGCGCGAATCCGGGGCCATTGAGCAGGATGCGGACGTCATTGTATTCCTGTACCGGGACGACGTGTACAACAAGCGCGAAGACAACCCAAAGCGCGGTTTGGCCGAGATCATCATCGGCAAGCAGCGCAACGGGCCCACGGGCGACTTGGAACTTGCCTTCCTCAAGAACTGCACCGCGTTCGAGGAGCTGGACGCCCGCGCCGAACCTTCCGAGGCCCAACCCGCATAAGTTTTTTCCGCGCCGGATCCGCGACTCCCATTCACTGCGTAAGGAGCGACCCGTGACTCTTCCCCAGAACATGGACTATTTCGATAGGGCCGAAGCCCTGTCCCGCGATGAAATCGAGGCCCTCCAGCTTGAACGGCTGAAACACGTGGTGGAAATCGCGAGCCGCAGCCCCTTTTACCAGGAGCGTTTGGCCGAGGCCGGGGTCACTGCCGACTCCATCAAGAGCCTCGACGATGTGCGCCGTATTCCCTACACCACCAAGGACGACCTGCGCGGCCAATATCCCTACGGACTGACCACGGTGCCCACGGACGAACTGGTGCGGCTGCACGCCTCCAGCGGGACCACAGGCGCGCCCACCGTGATCTTCCACACCCAGGCCGACCTGGACCAGTGGGCCTCGCTCATGGCCCGGTCCATGTTCATCGCGGGCGTGCGGCCCACGGACGTGTTCCAGAACATGGCGGGCTACGGGCTGTTCACGGGTGGTTTGGGCATCCACTACGGGGCCGAGCGCTTGGGCTGTTTGACCATCCCTGCCGGGGCAGGCAATTCCAAGCGCCAGATCAAGCTGATCCAGGACTTCAACGTCAGCGTGCTGCACATCATTCCTTCCTACGCCCTGTACCTGGTCACCTATCTGGAAAAGGAAGGCATCGACCCCAAGACCCTGCCCGTGCGCATCGCGCTCATAGGCGCGGAACCCCACACCGAGGAAGCTCGCCTCCGCATCGAGGAGCTGCTCAACGTCAAGGCCTACAATTCCTACGGCCTCTCGGAAATGAACGGGCCGGGGGTGGCCTTTGAGTGCGTGCATCAAAACGGCCTGCACGTGTGGGAAGACGCATTCATCACGGAAATCGTCGACCCCGAGACTTTCGAGCCCTTGCCTGAGGGCGAGACCGGTGAGTTGGTCATGACCACGCTCACCCGCCAGGGCATGCCCATCCTCAGGTACCGCACCAAGGACCTGACTGGATTCCTGCCGGGCGACTGCCCCTGCGGCCGTGAGCACCGCCGCCTGGACCGGATCAAGGGCCGCACCGACGACATGATCATCATCAAGGGCGTGAACATCTACCCCATGCAAGTGGAGCAGGTGCTCTTGGCCATCCCCGAGGTGGGCCAGAACTACCTCATCGAACTCTACTCCGAGGGCTACATCGATCAGATGCGGGTCAAGGTGGAACTCAAGGAAGAGCACTTTGTGGAAGACATGCGCGCCTTGGGCTCGATCCAGAAGCGCATCTCCTCCCGCCTGCGCGACGAGCTGCTGATCACTCCCAAAGTGGAGGTGGTGCAGCACAATTCCTTGCCCAAAACCGAAGGCAAGGCGCAACGCGTCAGCGACATGAGGCAGGAAGTTTCCTGATCAGGTTTGCCTTTCCCCTGGCCACAAGGTATCAGGGCGAGGACTGGACGGCATTCATGCGGGAACCGTCCTTAAGGGAGCAATAAGGGGGAGACATGGCCCAGTTTCCGTTGCGCGAGTTCCTGGCCGGGGACGTCATCTTCAAAGAAGACACCAAGGGCGAGTACGCTTACTTGCTCAAGGAAGGCGACGTGGAGATTTCCACGGAGCATGACGGCGAAAAGGTGGTCCTGGCCAAGCTGTCGCCCATCACCGTGTTTGGCGAGATGGCCCTGCTCCTGGACAATCACCGCCGCACCGCCTCGGCCACGGCGCTGAGCGACGCCAAGATCGTGGAAATGAACCGGGAGATATTCGAGCAATATCTCAAGGACTCGCCCCTGTTCATCTCGGCCCTGCTGGACCTGCTCGTGGAGCGGCTCAGGCAGACCACGCAAAAGGCCCTGACTGTTCCTGACCCGGTTCAGGCCGTGAGCGGCCTGCTGGAAATGTTCGATGTAATCGGCAACGTGGATTTCCCACTGGACCGCATTGTCACCTACGGTGTTGATTTCTTGCGCATGGAAGGCGATGCGGTGTATGAAGCGGTCAATGCCCTGGAAGAGGCGGATCTGGTGGTCATCGGCACCGGCCCCAACCGCGAGAAAACCATCCGCGTCAAGGACCGTTTCAACTTTCTGGCCAAGGCCAAGAAAGTCCGCAGAAAAATCAAGCCTATAACATAACTCCCTGAGCGGGATTCCTCCTCATGTTTATCGTCACTCTTCTGTTCATTATCGTGCTGGTCGCGGCGCTCATGCTGAACATCTTCAGCATGCCCGGCAACTGGGTGGTGGTCGCTCTCCTTGCCCTGTGGAAGTGGATATTTCCCGAAATAGAGTTGACCTGGTCTTACTGGGCCCTGCTATTGGGCATGGTGGCCTTGGCTGAAACCCTGGAGTTCGGTATCCAGATGGTTGGCGCCAAGAAGTTCGGCAGCTCGGGCCGGGGTAATTTTGGCGGCATTATCGGCGCCATTGTGGGCGCGATCATGGGCGCTCCGTTTTTTTTCGGTATTGGCGCGATCTTTGGCGCGCTCATCGGCGCGTTCGGCGGTTGCCTGATTCTTGAACTGGGCCAGGGCCGCACATTCGGCGAGTCGGCCAAGGCCGGTTTCGGCGCGTTCCTGGGCAAGTTTTTCGGGCTGTGGATCAAGTTCATCCTGGGCACGGCCGTGGTGGTCATGGCTGCCTACCGCATTTGGGTCTAATTTCGGCCCGCTGTTACCGGCCTGTCTCTTCCATGCACATTGTTCTGGATAACCTGTCGATCGTTCTTGTCCGGCCCAAGTACCCCGAGAACATCGGCGGCGCGGCGCGGGCCTGCGTGAATTTGGGCTGCCCCAATTTGGTGGTCGTTGACCCTCTCATGTGGAACGAGCGCTCGGCCATGGCCCTGGCCACGCCCAAGGGCGCGGAAGTCCTGAAACGCATGCGCGTGGAGCCGGATTTGGATTCCGCGCTCAAGGGCTTTACCCAAGTTTTTGCCACGACAGCTCGCACAGGCGGTTGGCGCAAAGGCGTGCTGCCGGTCAAAACAGCGGCCAAGGAGATCATCTCGGCCCTGGACCTGGACATGGACTCGACCCAGGCCGAAGGTGGTAGCGAGTTGGTGGAATCCGGCCAAGGCGGCGTGGGTGTGGTTTTCGGCCCCGAGGACCGTGGCCTGACCAACGAAGAAATCGAGAAGTGCGGCCGTTTGGTGGTCATCCCCACGGCTGACGACGCCACCTCCCTCAACCTGGCCCAGGCCGTGCTCCTGGTCCTGTACGAATGCTTCAACGCCTCGTCAAAGCGCCCGCCCAGCCGGGGCGAGCCCTTGCCCTCGCGGCTCACCACCCAGGGTGAACGGGAGCTCATGTACGACATCATGCGCACTACCCTGAGCGAGATCGACTTCCTCAAACAGGATAATCCGGCCTACTGGCTTATGCCGGTGCGGCGTTTTGTGGAGCGGGTGGCGCTCAGGCGCAACGAACTGAACCTGGTCTTGGGCGTGCTTAAGCAGACCCAATGGATGGCCGGAGAACTGGAACGGACCAAGGAAAAGCTCAGGGCCGCGGAACAGGCCCTGCAGGAAAGGGAAGAGCTGGGTAACGAGCCGGATCAGTAAACGGGTTGAGGAGCGTGCACATCGGGCAGCTCCCCATCGCCCATGAGGCTCCAGACCATGCGGGCGACCGTCTCGGGCAGGACCACGGTGTGCGAGTTGCGGGCGTTGAAATAGCGGTTGCGCAGGTCCAGCCTGACCTGGGGGTTGCCGGTGAGCTCAAACAGGATGTCCACCTGGTCGCCCATGTCCACCAACTCGTCAATGCTCTTGGCGGGTACGCCGTATTCCTCGGCCAGCCTTCTGCCTTGGGTCGGGGCGATGTCGCACACGGCCACGATGTTCAGGCCGGGAAGGTCCCTGGTCAACAAGCGTTCGAGAAAGACCGCGCCCACGCGGCCCAAACCAATGACAGCCACATTGTGGTGTTCCATGGTCCCTCCTGATGGGGTTGCTTTTTTGGTAGCCCAGGTATCGGGGTAAGGCAAGGAAACGCACTTCACGCTCGGGAAGAATGCATGAAAACGCTCTATCTGGATTGCAGTTTTGGCGTGGCCGGGGACATGGTGCTCGCGGCCCTGGCCGACTTGGCCGCCAAGGTGGACAACGGCCCTGACATGGATTTTTTGGCCGCCAGCTTTCGCGCCATGAACCTAACCAGCCGCATCGAGGCCGTGTCCGAGGTCCGCGATGGAAAGC
Organism: Desulfovibrio sp.; assembly: GCA_004796465.1. GTDB lineage: Bacteria > Desulfobacterota > Desulfovibrionia > Desulfovibrionales > Desulfovibrionaceae > MADRE1. The sequence continues at coordinate 461 of QZKZ01000260.1, read as the reverse complement.
CCGGCCGATGCCTGATCATCGAGGAAATCAGCAGCCAACCCCTGCGTCATCTGCCCGAGATATTGGACGTACTGATGGCCCTGCCCCTGTCACCCAAGGTCCAGGCCCGCTCAGCCCGCGCATTCGAGCGTCTGGCCGAGGTGGAGGCCGCTGTACACGAGGTGCCCGTGGACACCATCCACTTCCATGAAGTGGGCGCTGTGGACACGATCATTGACGTGGCCGGGGCTTTCTGGGCTCTGGACAAGTTGGGCGTGGAGCGGGTGGTGTCGACCCCGCTGCCGTGGTTCACGGGCTACGTGGACTGCTCCCATGGCCGCCTGGAATTGCCCGCGCCTGCCACGCGCAAGCTCATGCAGGGCAAGCCCACCTACGAGACCGACTTCGTGGGCGAGATGATCACACCCACGGGCGCGCTGCTCATTGACCAGTTGGTGCAGGAGTTCGTGGATGCGCCTGGG
>QZKZ01000231.1 GCA_004796465.1 Desulfovibrio sp. | reverse complement strand
TCCTCGGGAAAATACATCCAGCAGGTGGGGTCCTCGCGCATGCCCTTGACGCCCACGCCCGCAACGTACACCGAGTTGTGGGCCAGGTCGCCCGCGGCCCGGCGCAGGTCGTTGCTCTCGCAATTCAGCAAGTCCAGGATCAGCCTGTCCAGAGGGCCGGTGTTCAGCAGCTTGGCATAGGCCAGCTCCTGGCCGTCCTCCAAACGCAGGGTCTTGGCTTGGGGATCAATGGACGCGACCCCGGCGTTCAAGCGGATGCGGTCAAGGAAAGGCTCGGCCATGCGACGGTAGATTTCTCCCGTGCCGCCCTTGAGGGGGAAACGAAAGGTGTTGTTCGGCCCCCAACCCACGTCGTCGGTTTCCAGGGCCAGGTTCTTGAGCACCCGCTCCAGGTCGATGACGCTGACCCGCTCGCTGATCCAGTGGTAGGCCATGAGTTCGGGCGGTGTGGCCCAGACCTTGAAGTTGTAGGGTTGCATGAACAGCCGGGCAATGCCCGGGCCGAACACGTAACTGAACCATTCCAGGAAATTGGTGGGCAGGTCCTGGGGCCGGTGCTCGGGCAACAGGCCACGCACGCATTCCCAGCGAAGTTCCGGAGGCAAATGGCGGATGTTGTTCTGAAAAGGGTAGGGAATCCACGTATCGGCCATGCGCACCCGGGCGATGCGCTGGTGCTCAAGCCAGTCCTGGCCCAGCAAGTGGTCCAGGAGTTTGTCGTAGTATTCGTAATGGGAAAAGGCCACGTGCCCGCCAATGTCCCAGGTGAAACCCTTGCTGTCGGTAAAGCTGGCCGAAAGCCCGCCCACATAGGGATTGCGCTCCAGGAGCAGGAAATCGTCAATGCCCAACTCCTTGAGCCGATGTCCCGCGCCCAAGCCCGTGGGCCCCGCGCCGATGATCAGGTAGGTGATGGTTTCCATGGCGATCGCTCTATGGGCCGGGCAGCCAGTCTTGGATCGTGGACAGTTTGGCGAGCAGGTCCTGCTCAACCGCTGCGCGGCTGGATGTGGTTATGGCGGAAACATCGTGCGGGGTAAAGAGCCGGTACATTTTATAGCGGTTGGCCAGGCCGTTGCCCAATTGGGCCGGGTCGGAACGCACGGCCTTGCCCGAACGCTTGAGGTGGTCCACGCCGAGAAAGCCTTGATAACAAGCGGTCTTTCCGATCAGGGCCTGGCGCAGGTCGCGTTCCACGTCATCGTACTGGGAAGGGGAAAGGCGGATGTCAAAGCGAGGACCCGCGAGAAAGTCCGGTGTGGCAAAGAGGTGGCAACAACCCGTAACCGCTGCGCAAGGCCGCACATAGGAAAACAAGCCGTAGCCAGGGGTGAGCGAGGGCAGGGCCGAGAGCCGAAAGGGCGCGGCCTGGAGCCGGGACAAGTCGAACTCATCATCAGGTGGCAGGGTTCCCCTGTTGGGGTCCATGAACTCATTGGCCACCACCATATGCTGGTCCGCGCTCTGTACGGTAAAGCCGGCTTCATAGTCCATGACCCGGCAGCCCCAGACCCCGGCTTCGGGGTAGGCATCGCGGGCCGCGGCAAAGTGGCCGACCCAATCCAGGGGCAGGATGGCGTCGTCATCCAGGTAGGCCAAGTAATCCGAGGCCTGGACCTCAGCCAGGGACGCCAGCCAGTTGCGGGCGGTAGGTGCGCCCACGTTGACCGGTAGTTCCACAATCCGGATCCGGTCCTGGCCCAAACGTTCTTGCCAGGAAGCGAGAACCTCAGAGGTGGCGTCCTTGGAACCGTTATTGAGCGCCACGCAGAAGTCCCAATCCGTGGACTTGGCCAGGCTGGCCATGGCGCGGTCCAGGTCAGGGGCTTTATTATATGTGTAGATCAGGGCGGCCAAGGTGCCGTCGAACTTGCCTTGGCCCAGGTGGCGGCCCAAGGCCAGGTCATGGGCGTGCAATATGAGCGAGCTGTGCCAGGGCCGGGCGCGGATGATCTCCGCCCAGATGGCCAGGGCGGCTGAAGTGTCGCCAAGGCGGTGCACGCATTCGGCGCGGCGCTCGGATGGTTTGCGCCACAAGGAGGTGTCGAGTTCGGCGGCGGCGTAATGGTCATGGGCCAGGGAATACTCACCGCGCAAAAAGGCCAGGTTGGCCAAGACGTACTCGCGCAGGGACGCAAGAGCGGGAATTTCAGGCCAATGGTTGGCAAGCCGGTCCTGGAGCGTGTCCAGATCGCCGTCCACTTCGGCGATGGCCCAGGCCTGTTGCAGCCAATACATGTTGCCCGGGTCCTTTTCCCCTTGCCGGTCCAAAAAAGTGTGCAGCTTGGCGAACTCCAGGTTCTGGGCCAAGCGCTGGAAATATTTGAGATCAGCCGGTTCCTTCCACAACGCGGCCAAAGCTATGAGCACAGGAAGCAGGGGGTCGCCAGGGTTTGTTTTTTCCACCAGGGGGGCGACCTGTCCGGCCAGGTCTCCGTTGAGCGGGTCATCCTCCCAAGCAGCCAGGAGCAAATCCAAGCCGCATTGGATCAAGCGGGGATCGGATGGGATTCCCGGTGCGGGGGGGCGCAGGGCTTCCAAGGCCAGGGGCAAGAGATGCAGGCTGCCCACGCTACCCGCCAAGAGACGCTTGCGAAGCGAAGGCGGCAAATACCCGGTTTCAGGCTGCCACGCGCTTATGGGCATGGGCGTCTCCGCATGCTCCGTGACCATAGGTGACCAAGAGAACGAACAAAAACAATCGGGGTCATGTTGAGTTGGGTAGCACAGGCCCCTTGCCAAGGAAAGAGGACGCGCAGGAAAAGCAAAAGTACTTTGAAGACTGACTTTTTCCAGTATGTAGGGTATCAGGCCCCTATGACCAGCCGCGTGCCCCTTTCCATCAGCGCATTCCTCGGCCACACCGGTTGGCTGGGAAACCCGGGCCCTGACCCCGGCGCGGTCTCTTTCCTGGCTGCCGGTGAATACAACAGCAATTACCTTGTGCGCGCGGGCGGAAGATCGCATGTGTTCCGCATCAACCACGGCAGCCAGCTCGGCCTGGACAATCAGATCGAGTACGAGTTCGGGGTGCTCAAGGCCCTGGAAAACTCGGGAGTCACACCAAGACCATATTTCTATTCCTTACCGACCAATGACCAAGCCCTGTGGGCTGAGCTGGGCCAGGGCGTGCTGCTCATGGAATACCTGCCCGGCGGCCCCCTGGACTACCAGCGCCACATGGACCATGCCGCGCGCATTTTCGCGGCAGTGCATTCCCAGCCCACGGCTGAGGGGCTTGTAGTTCAGGCCGATCCTGTTGGCGACATTGCCAAGGAAAGCATGGGCCTGATCACCCGTTTTCCCGATCATCCGCTCCAGGAAAAAGGCGAGCGGTTGCTCGCTTTTCATGAGCAAATTGTTGAAATGGGCCGCCAAACCCGCGACCTGTTTGCTGCCGAAGAGCTGGTGGTCGTCAATACCGAGGTCAATTCCCACAATTTTCTCATACACGAATCTGGCCCCGGCCCTGTCCAGGCGACTCTCGTGGATTGGGAAAAGGCCGTGGTCTCCCACCGCTACCAGGACTTGGGCCACTTTCTTGTAGCCACCACCACGCGCTGGAAAAGCGATTACGTGTATTCCGTCGAGGAAAAGCAGAGTTTTTTGCGGAAATATCTGGACTCTTCCGGTCTGGAACTTAGCTTGGAACATGTTGCCCGCTGCACGGAAGTGCTGGAACGGACCATACTGCTGCGCGCCCTGTCCTGGTGCTACATGGCTTACTATGAATACACCCAAGCGGATCGGGCCCTGCAAAACCAGGACACTTTCGCCAAGATAACCACCTACCTGGACGAACTGGAATGGATTGTCGCGTCATAGGCCTGAGCAAAAGCCTCGGCGGCAAGCCGGTCCTGGACAACGTGGGGTTCAGCGCTGGTTCCGGGGAACTGGTCTCGATTATTGGACCGTCCGGTGTGGGCAAGACCACCCTGCTCATGATCCTGGCGGGCCTCGAAAGCGCTGATTCCGGCGCCATTGAATACGATCCGCAGCCGAGCAAGGACCAGCCCGCCATCCTGGTGTTCCAGGATTATCTGCTCTTTCCCAACCTGACCGTGTTCGAGAACACGGCGTTCGGCCTGCGGGCCCGCAAGCTGCCGCGCAAGGAAATCAAGGACAGAGTAAGCCACATCCTGGGCTACTTCCATCTCCAAGACAAAATGCGCAGTTATCCCAATCAGCTCTCTGCCGGACAAAAACAGCGCGTGGCCATTGCCCGGGCCATGGTGGTCAACCCCGGGCTGCTGCTCCTGGACGAGCCTTTTGCCAATCTGGACCGCAACCTCAAGTTGGAGACCGCCGAATTTATCCGCGCCACCCAGCAAGAGTTCGGCATCACCACCATCAGCGTGACCCACGACCTGACCGAGGCCTTTGTCATGTCCGACAAGATCGGGATCATGCTGGGCGGCAAACTGGTTCAGTTCGGCCCGGCAGGGGAGGTCTATTCCGAGCCCGCCACTTTCGAGGCTGCCAAGTTCCTGGGGCCGGTCAACGTGATCACGCCGTCCCTGTGCCGCGCCCTGAACCTGGCGGAAGCGCCCATCCCCGACAACTGCGGGACCATGTACTCCCGGCCCGAGGCCGTTCGTATCCAAGCCGATCCCCAAGGGGTTGGGGTTATATCGCAAGTGAATTTTGCCGGACACTACATATGCTATACTGTGGCGGTAGAGCAGGACACACTGCTGGTGTACAGCCTGCACGACGGCTATTCTCCAGGGGACCGGGTTGATATACAAATTCTCAAATACCTTACATCACAAAGGGATCAGTCATGAGAACGCGGGGAAAGGTGCACATTCTGATGCTGGTGTTGGCTGTGTGTTGGGGGCTGTTCGCGTGTGCCGGGGATGAAGAGGACACTGGGGGTTCGGCGCAGGCCATTGATCCCCTTACAGCCGAATGGGAAGACATCCTGGCCCAAGCCGAGGGCAGCACGGTCACCTTCTACATGTACGGGGGCTGGGCCCATGTGAACGATTGGATCGACACCTATGTGGCCGGGGAACTCAAGACCCGCTACAACATTACCCTGGAACGCGTGCCCATGGATGCGGCCGTGTTCGTGAACAAGCTGCTCACGGAAAAAGCCGCGGGCCAGGAGCAGGGTTCCATAGACATGATGTGGATCAATGGGGAAAATTTCCGCAATGCCATGGAAGCGGAGTTGCTCTTTGGGCCGTACGCGGAAAAGTTGCCCAATTTCCAGGCCTATGTGGACCCGGACAGCGTGGCCTATGATTTCGGTTTTCCCACCAATGGCTATGAGAGCCCCTACGGCAAGGCCCAGTTTGTGTTTGAGTACGACTCTGACCGAGTTGAGAATCCGCCCCGGTCCTATGAAGAATTGCTGGCCTGGGTAGAGGAAAATCCCGGCCGCTTCACCTATCCCCAACCCCCGGACTTCACGGGCTCGGCCTTTATCCGCCAGGCCTTTTACGCGGTTTCCGGCGGCCATGAGCCATACATGACCGGATTCGATCAAGCCCTGTTCGACCAGGGCGCAGGGGAGCTGTGGGACTATCTCCAGGCAATGCGTCCCCATCTCTGGCAAGAAGGGTCCTCATATCCCAAGGACAGTGCGGCCCTGGACACCCTGTTCGCGCGCGGCGAAGTGGACCTCAACATGAGCTACCACCCCATCCACGCCCAGAGCAAAATCATCGAGGGGACCTATCCCGAGACCGTGCGCACCCTGGTTATGGCCGAGGGCTCCATCTACAACATCCACTACACGGCCATTGCGGCCAACGCGCCCAACCCAGCCGGAGCCATGGTGGTGGCGGATTTTCTGCTTTCGCCCGAGGCCCAGCTCTCCAAACTTGATCCGGCCAATTGGGGCGATTTCCCGGTGCTCGACCCGGCCAAGCTGCCCGAGGACATACGCGAGGCCTTTGCCGCGTTGGACCTGGGCCAGGCCACCCTGCCTGTTGACGATCTCGTGCCCGTGGCCGTGCCCGAGGTCCCGTCCGACTATGTGGAAGCCCTGGAAAAGGGCTGGGACGAGAATGTCCTGCAATAGCGGAACCAAGAGGGAAGTATAAGGAGGGGCGATGCGCACCCTGATAAAACTCTCGCCCCTGCTCATTCCCTTTTGTGTGCTGTTTTTGGGGGGGATGGTCTTGGCCGTGGCTCAATCCCTGGGCTTTTTCGCGCCCCTGGAAGCGGAAGGCGGCTTGTTCGCCGCTTACTCCAGGCTGTTGGAACCTCCTTTTCTGCGATCCTTCGGGTTTTCCCTGTACGTGGCCCTGGTCTCGGCCCTGGTTTCCGTTGGCTTGGGCTCGGTCCTGGCCTACGGCGTATGGAAGCTGCCAGCATCCCTGCAAAAGACCGCCACCCTGTACAAGGTCCCGCTCATCTTGCCGCACATTGCCGTGGCCTTTATGATCCTGGTGTTTTGGACCAAGTCCGGGGTGTTTGCTTCACTAGCCTTTCATGTGGGCTTGATCGACAGCGCGGGCGAGTTCCCGTCCGTGCTCTACAGCGGCAATGGCTTGGGCATGATCCTGGCCTACGTGTACAAGGAGACCCCGTTCGTGATTCTCTTGGCCCTGGCCATGCTCAAGCGGCTCGATCCCCGGCTGATCCAGACCGCGGTCATGTTCGGGGCTTCGCGTCCCCGCATCTTCATAAGTGTGGTCCTGCCCCACTTGAAGCCCGTGTTGCACACCACCTTTATCATCTTGTTCCTGTATTCCTTCGGCGCGTTCGACATCCCCTTTTTACTCGGGGAGAGTTCTCCGGCCATGGTCTCCATTGAGGCCTACAACCTGTACTTCCAACGCGACTTGTCCAACCGGCCCGCGGCCATGGCCATGCTGGTGGTCATGTTCCTGTTCGCGGCCCTGTTTATCGGCATCTACGCCCGGGTGGTCTCCAGGATGGAAATGCGGGAGCGCAAGCTGTGAAGCATTGGCTGTATATGGCGCTGCTTGTCGTGCTCTTTGTGGCCCCCTTGTTGGCCCTGGTGGTCTACGCCCTGGCCCCGGGTTGGCGCTTCCCCGACCTCTGGCCCCATGCCTGGAGCATGCGCACCATCGAGCAAGTGTTTATGGGGCCCCAGACCTCGAGGATTTTCAGCCATTTGTTGTGGTCCGTGGTGTACTCCCTGCTCACCACCGGGGCCACCCTGGCCATCTGCCTGGTTCCGGCTCAGCATTTGGCCCGGCACGAATTTTCGGGTAAGCGCGTTCTGGAGGCCCTGCTTCTGGCTCCGGCCCTGGTCCCGGCCATGACATTTTCCATGGGCGTGCATTTCGCGTTCATCAAGCTCGGCTTGGCCGACACCTTGCCCGGCGTGGTCCTGGTGCTCACGGTTTTTTCCTACCCCTACATGCTCCGGGCCCTGGTGGCGGGGTACCAGGCTTTTGGCCGGGAATACGAGTTGTGCGCGGCCAATTTGGGCGCGGGGTTTTTCCAGCGGCTTCTGAGTGTGGAGCTGCCCCTGATACTGCCCTCGGCCATTGCGGGCGGGTCCGTTGTGTTTTTGGTGGCCTTTTCCGAATATTTTCTGGTTTTCCTTATTGGCGGCGGGGCCGTGCCTTCCTATACCGGGTATTTGTTTCCCATTCTCAACTCCTCGGATCGGGCCTTGGGTTCCATGCTCACCCTGGTCTTTCTCCTGGTCCCCTTGCTCCTGTTCGTGCTCACGGATGTTGTGGTGACACGGGCCTATCGAAAAAGAGGTATGTATTGACACGTGCTTGCCGGGTATGATGTGACTCCCAACGGACATGCCGTTGACCCGGCCCGAGAATGTCCATAGAATCTTTTTTCCATCGGCAAGGCTTGTGGGGGAAGGAACTGGCCAGGCTGGAGAAGATGAAAAATTCAGTGGGTGACCTCATTTTTCTGGTCGTTGACGACTCAGTGGCCATGCGGCGCATTATTTCGCGCACCGTGCGGGATATGGGCGCGGAAACAGTGCACGAGGCCGGGTCGGCCAATGCGGCCCTGGCCATCCTCGAATCGGAGCGCGTGGATTTTATTGTCAGCGACTGGAACATGCCGGGCATGAACGGCATTGATTTTTTAGTCCACATTCGCCAGTCCCCCCAGCACAAGCACCTGCCTTTTTTGATGGTCTCTGCCGAAGCCAAGATGGATAACTTGATCGACGCCATCAAGAGCGGGGTCAGCAACTACCTGACCAAGCCTTTTACCCCGGACATCTTGCAACGAAAGATCCGGGCCATTCTCCACCAGCGGTTCTAGTAAGAAAGAAAGAGACACGCCGGGCTTTGGGAAAGCCCCAAGGCCCGGCGTCGTGTGAGCGGATTACTTGCCCGCGGGCTTCCAGTAGGGGTGGGAAATGTCCTCAAAAGCGGCAAGCGCGGCGGTTGATCCCTCGCCAATGGCCGTGACAATTTGCTGCACCCCGCCTATCACGTCGCCCGCCGCATAGATGCGCGGGATATTGGTGCGCATGGAGCCGTCCACCTTCACGCTGCCATCGGAGTTCACGGCCACGCCGATGTCTTGCAGCAACTGGGAGTTGACCACCTGGCCAATGGCGATAAACACGCCGTGCACCAGCATCTCCCGCTCAGAGCCGTCAGTGTTGTCCCTGAGCTTGAGGGCCATGACCATGCCGTCGTCGCCCAGAATTTCCACCACTTCCGTGTTCCACAGCACTTCGATGTCTTCGTGATCCAGGGATTCCTGGAGGCGCTGCTCCGCGCGGAATTCGTCGCGGCGGTGGATCACGCTGACCTTCACGCCCAGGTTGTGCAGGTGCAGGGCTTCGGTAAGCGCGGTGTTGCCGCCGCCCACCACGGCCACGATCTTGTCCTTGTACATGTAACCGTCACAGGACGCGCAGTTGTGCACGCCACGGCCGTAAAACGCATCCTCGCCAGGCACGCCGAGCTGCTTCCAAGTCGCGCCCGTGGCCAGGATCAGGGCTTTGGCCCGGTAGAGGCCTCTGTTCGTGTAGACCTCCACGTTCTTGCCCAGCTTGATCTCGCTTACGGTCTCGCCTTCGCGGATGTCCGCGTATTCGCGGGTATGGGCACTCATGATGTTGATGAGTTCCATGCCCGGCACCTTGGCAAAACCCGGATAGTTTTCCACCACCGGAGTCAGCGCCACTTGTCCGCCGATGAGCGACTTTTCCAGGATCACCGTGCTCATCCCGCTGCGCACGCCGTAAATGCCCGCGCTGAGCCCGGCCGGTCCCGCGCCCACAATGACCAGGTCAACGTCCTCGCCGTGGGCTGCGTGGTCATGGGC
>QZKZ01000342.1 GCA_004796465.1 Desulfovibrio sp. | reverse complement strand
ACCAAGGGATCGCTGGTGTCCTTGAGATAGAGCAAGACCCAACTGCCCACGGTAAAGGGCAGGGTGGCCAACGCCAGGATCACGCCAAGGGTCGCGATGTGCCAAGCGGCTTTATCCAGGAACACCTTTTTCCGTGCACGGCCCAGAATTTCACTCACCGTGGCCATGGCTGGGGACCCCGCTGCCGCAAGCACGAACAGGGATACCTGGCTCAGCAGCAGTATTTTGAGGGCCATGAGATATTCAGCGTCCATATCCCGACTCCTTGCTGGGGTAAGAGGGTTGCACCCGTCCTAGTGCCGCATTTTTTGTCCGGAGGCAAGGGGGCCGCGCCTTGAGCTTCTCTCCAAGCCGTAATGATTCCTTGAAAAACCCTTTGGACTGGCCTATGAATAGCTGCATCATGGTGACGAGCTTTATGCGTCCATTCTCCCGCCAGTTCAAGGGGTGTTTGTTGCCGGTGCTTCTCGCGGCGTGTTGTTTGTTTTCCGCCTGCGCCACCTTGGAAGGGGGCCAGGAAACCCGTCTCCAGACCCTGGAGCAGGAAGCCTCGGAGCTTGAGGCACGGCTTGTGGCTCTTGAATCAGCTACGGACGAGTCCGAGCAGGAGTTGGCCCAGGTCCGGGCGGAACTGCTGGTGCTGCGTTCCTCTGTGCAGGCCCGCGACGTGGCGTCGGGCAACGCGGCCATGGATTCACCTGCTATGGACTCCTCAGCCATGGATTCCTCCAATACCGAAAGCGTGCCCCAAGAGGAAACCGATGCTCCACCACCAACGGCCCCAGCCGAGGTGGAAACCAGCCCCCCCCCGGAGCCTCCGGCACAGGCCTCACCCCCCCCGGTGAGCCCAACGGGAACGGCTGCCCTGCGCGCCTTGTACGACCGGGCCTTGGCCTTGACACGCAACGGTCAGACCGCCCAAGCCCGGCCCCTGTTCGAGCAGTTCCTGTCAGGCGCGCCACGCCACGAGTTGGCCCCCAACGCCTATTACTGGTTGGGCGAAACCTTTTACCATGAACACGACTACGGCCAGGCCATCTTGACCTTCAAGGAGGTGCCCCGGCTGTACCCCGATCATTCCAAGGCTCCGGCAGCCATGCTTAAGATCGGCTTTTCCTATGAAAAGCTGGGGGATGTGAGCAACGCCCGCTTTTATCTGCAAACCCTGGTCGAGGAGTATCCGGGCAGCGAACCCGCCCAATTGGCCGCGGCCAAGTTGCGCGAGCTCTAAACCATGCGGAGGAAGGCCGGAACTCTGGTTGGAAACGCAACGCTCCCCTGCGGTAGTATACGATGAACAAACTGGATTGGAAGGAGTACTGGGCTTGCCTTGCCCTGCGCCACGCCCGCTCCGTGGGGACAAAAACCTCGGCGCGGCTGCTTTACGCCTACGGTTCGGCCCTGGCCGCGGTCATGGACGTCAGGAGCTGGAAACACCGGGGCTTGGCCAGTGACGCCCATATTCAGGCAATGCTTTCCGAGGCGTGGCTGGACAAAGCCCGCGACGAATGGCAGCGGGTGCGGGGCCTGGGATGTGGCGTAGCTGTTTGGGCCGGACAGGGCTATCCCTTTTTGTTGCGGCGCATTCCCGATCCTCCTTTGTGTCTGTATTTTCATGGCGATCGGACCTTGCTTCTGCATCCGGGCGCGGCCATGGTCGGAGCACGCAAATGCACGCGCTACGGACTGAACGCGGCGGACCGTATTGGCCGGGGGCTGTCCAAGGCCGGTATCACCGTGGTTTCGGGCATGGCTTACGGCATTGACCGTCAAGCCCACCTGGCTGGACTCACCGGGCCGGGAAGCTCCATCGCCGTATTGGGTACAGGCTTGGACGCCGAATACCCCAAGGGCAACCTGGACGTACGCCAAAACCTGGAGCAAGAGGGCTTGGTGGTTTCGGAATTTTCTCCGGGTACTGAAGCCCATCCCGGCAACTTCCCGGTGCGCAACCGGATCATCAGCGGCCTGTCCCTGGGCGTGGTGGTGGTGGAAGCGGCCAAGACCAGCGGCGCGCTGATTACGGCACGCAACGCCATGGAGCAGGGCAGGGAGGTCTTTGCCGTGCCCGGGCCCGGCGGCAGCCCCAGCCATGACGGTTGCCACCGCCTGATCAACGACGGCGCCAAGCTCGTGGGCACGGCCGAGGACGTGCTCGTGGAGGTCGGTCCGCTTATTGAGGAGGACCACCATCTCGATCCCGAAGTCTGGGGCCGGGGCGGCTTGGATCAGCCCGAGGTCAATGAAACGTCGCAGGAAGAGCCCTGGCGATTGCCCTTGCCCCTGGGCATGGCTTGGGACGATGTGATCGAAGATTTTGTGTGCGACATCCCCATGCGGATATCCGAGGATATTTCTTTTCAAGGTTCCGGACCAAGGGAAACCCCTCCGGGCCAAGCGGCCGAGATACGCAATGAGCCCGCCGAGCCCGTGGAACTCAGCGGGGAAGAAAGCGAAGTCATGAGCACCTTGGAAACCAGCGATCCCATGCACATAGATCTGCTGGGCCAAAATTTGGGTTGGGACGCGGGCAAGGTCAGCCGGGTGCTGCTGGTGTTGGAAGTCCGGGGCCTGGTGCGGCAGTGGCCGGGCATGGTGTACGGCGTGAACGAGCCAGGGATGCGAGCGTAAGGCCGCGCCCGGGCAAGTGGAGGCGAGATGCAGAAGATACCGCTCAATCTGGCCAAGGAAGGCATGGTGCTGGCCAAGCCCGTGCTCCGGGACAACGGCTTGGTGCTCGTGGCTCAAGGCACGGAACTCAGTTCAAGCCTTTTGGAACGGCTGGAACGCATGGACGTGGACAAAGTCGTGGTCGAGGGCAACCCCGTGGACCTGGACGGCGCTGCAGGAGGCACGGAGTACACCACGCGCATTGAACGCCTGGACCACTTGTTCCGCAAGTTTCAGGCCGACCCCTGGATGAACCAGCTCAAGGAAGACCTGCGCAATTATTTCCAGGTCAAGGCCGCTGCCCAGGCCGCTGCCCTGGCGGAGCAAGAAGCCGAGGCCCAGGAAGCGGCCCAAGGCGAAGAGGAATAAGCCATGGCCCAAGATCTGCGTACGGAACACAAGGGGCGGATTCTCGCGGTCAAGGACCTGCCAACCCTGCCCAAGGTGCTCGACGAGGTGAACCGGCTCGTGGAGGACCCCGAGTCCTCCACCGAACAAATCGCCAAGGTGATTTCCTACGACCAGGTGCTTTCGGCCAAGGTGCTCAAGATGGTCAACTCACCCATCTACGGCTTTCCCGGCCGCATCGCCTCGGTGCAGCACGCCCTGGTGCTCCTGGGCTACAATGTCATTCGCGGCATCATCATCTCCACCTCGGTCTTTGACATCATGACCCAGTCCATGGTCGGCTTGTGGGAACACAGCGTGGGCTGCGCCCTGGCCTGCGCCGAGGTGGCCCGCCAGGCCGGTTTCGAGGACCCCGAGGAATATTCGGTGTCCGGCCTGCTGCACGACCTGGGCAAGGTGGTGGCCACGGTGCAATTGCCTGAGATCAAGACCGAGATCGAGCAGGTCATTAAGGACAAGGACATTGGCTATCGTGACGCCGAACGCCAAGTCCTTGGGTTCGGCCACGACCGGATCAACGCCTGGCTGGCCGACCATTGGAACCTGCCGCCCAAGCTCAGGGAGGGCATGGCCCACCACCACAAGCCGCTGTCCGCCGAGTTCTATCCGGCCATGGCCTGCGTGGTTCATGTGGGCGACTTTCTGGTCCGGCTCATGGAATACGGGTCCGCCGGAGACGACAACGTCTCGGCTCTGGACCCCCAAGCCCTGAAATTGCTCAAACTGGGACAGTCTGATCTGGAGAGCATTTTGGACGGGTTGTGCGATAAATTCATCGAAGTCTCTGACTTGAGCTTTGACTAAGCAGGAATCTGGTGGCGGACTCCACATCCATCTGTTCGTTTCAGCGGCGTATCCGCTGCTATGCCGTGACCCCGGATGAAGAGCTCTTCGAGGTCCTGGAAGACGTCTGGCCCGAGGAAAACGCGGTCTGGATTCAGTTTCCCTCCACCGCAGAGGCCCTGGAGGTGCTCTTCACCGAGCCGCCCGACCTGCTCCTCGTGGACGATCGCTTGGAGGGCATGAAGGGCGCGGACGTGGTGTCCTTGGTCAAGAGCGAGAATGTGTACCGCCAGTTGCCCGTGGTCTATTGCCTGGCCCCGGAACTTCTTGACCAAGTGAGTTGGTCCAAGGTGGAAGCTGACGAATTCCTGCTCTTGCCCGTGGATGCCCGGGAAGCGCGCTCACGGCTCAGCCTGACCCTGTGCCGCGTGTCCCGCAGCCTGGACGCCAACCCCCTGACCCGCTTGCCCGGCAACACCACCATCATCCAACGCATCCAGGATCTCATTGACGCCAAGGAAGAGTTCGGTTTGGCCTACGTGGACCTCGACCATTTCAAATCTTTTAACGACAAGTACGGGTTCTCGCGCGGAGACGAAGTCCTGCTCATGTCCGCGCGCATCCTGGTGAACACGGTGCGCGGAATCAAGGCCAGGTATTCCTTTGTGGGCCACGTTGGAGGCGATGATTTCGTGTTCATACTTCCCTTGGATATTGTCGAGCAGGGCTGCGCCCAGGTGGTGGAACGTTTCGACGCCATTGTTCCCAGCTTCTACGACCCCGAGGACCAGGCCCGGGGCAAAATAGTGTCCAAGGACCGCCAGGGCAAGACCCGCGAGTTTCCGCTCATGGCCGTGTCCATAGCTGTTGTCGCCAATCGGGAGGCCAAGCTGGAACACTTTGGCCAGGCTTCTGAAATCGCCATGGCTTTGAAAAAAAAGGCCAAGGAAAATCCCAAGAGCTGCTATGTCCTGGACCGGCGACACGGCTAATGCTTTCCCCGATCCTGTCCGCGCCTTTTTGGAGCGGCTGGAGCTGGAGCGGGATTATTCCCGGGCCACCCTGGACTCCTATTCCAGGGACATCGCCCAATTCGAAACGTTTCTCGCGTCTCGGGCCTTGAGTCTGGCTTCACCGGAAAAGGTCGCGCCCGAGCAAATACGCGGCTACATGGCGGACCTGCACCGCAGGGGTCTGAAAAAGCGCTCCATGGCCCGCAAGCTGTCCGCGTTGCGTTCCTTGTTCCGTTTCCTCCTGGCCAAGGGGTTCGTGAGCACCGATCCCACGGTGGGCATTCCCACGCCCAAGCTGGACAAGACCACGCCGCGCCACGTCAATGTTGATCAGGCCTTTTCCATGCTGGACAGCAAGGCGCCTGCTGACAGGGATGAGCCTGCCGCGGTAGAACTCCGGGATCTGGCCCTGGCCGAGCTGCTCTACGGCTCGGGACTGCGGATCAGCGAGGCCTTGGGCCTCAACGTGCTGGACGCGGACCCGTCCTCGGGCACGGTGCGGGTCATGGGCAAAGGCCGCAAGGAGCGGCTTGCCGTGCTCTCGGACGCGGCAAAAACCGCCTTGGCCGCCTATCTCAAGCAACGGGGGGAGCTTGATCCCCAGGGCAGGGAGCCCGCGTTGTTTCTGGGCGTGCGCGGCGGCCGCCTCAACCGCCGCCAGGCCCAGCGCATCATCGCCAAGCTGGCCGAGGCAGCGGGTTTGCCCCAATCCGTGTCCCCGCACATGCTGCGCCACTCTTTTGCCACCCACATGCTCGACTCGGGCGCGGACCTGAGGAGCGTGCAGGAATTCCTCGGCCACGAGCGCCTTTCCACCACCACCATCTACACCCACACCAGCCTGCAAAAGGTGGTGGAGGCCTATGACAAGGCCCACCCCAAGGCCGGGACCACAACCAAACCAAAAAAATAACCGCCCGCAAGGCCAAAGCCTACGGGCGGTTGACGGAGAAGTAAAAGAGAGGGATTAGCGGCGTCTGCAACCAATAGCCGCCACGGCGTCGATCTCAGCGCCAGGATAATTCGTATCGCAGTCCCCTCTCATGTCCACAAGTCGCACGTACCGGAAAAGCTCACCCGGGCGCACGTAAGGTCCGATGTCGATGGAAGACTTGCCGGCCTGGATGTAGCCCACGTTGTACCAATGCCAGCCATTGGGGCTCACGGAAACTTGCACGGGCTCAACATCCTGAACACGGTCCATGTTGGCCTCAAAAATATGAAGGTCATCACCCGGGACATCGATAAGGAATGCATTGTTCCAGGCAAGAGTAACCACTCCGCCGCAGCCTAAGACCAGGATGTTGGAATAATCGTATGTGAAGTCCGGCGGCCCCAGGGCTCTTTCCGGACTCCAATGCCGCTCGGGCGGAGAAGGGTGCCCCACGTGGAACTCCATGACTTGATCGGCAAAAGAGTCTTCTCCGCAAGGCGTGGTCACGGTTGTTCCCCAGTCGTCAATGTAGGTGCCGCTTGAAGCCGGCGAGTCCCCGCAACTCACTGAAGCCGAACCGCCATCAATGGTGATGGACCGGATTTCGGGGCAAGTGAGGTTGAGCACGTACCGGTTTCCGTCCGAGGTGTAGACGATCATCTCCGCGGAGGCAGAAACCCCTGCAAGGACAGTTAAAACAGCCGCAATTCCAAGAAGTCGCAGTATGGACATCGTTGTTCTCCTCAATAAGAGTCGTATGAAAGCCGGCTACCTAAAATACGTTTTGGATTTCCTCTCCCAGGGATTCCACGCCGTCGCCCACGGATTCCGCGCCTCCCTCCACAGCGTCGGCTCCGCTGTCAAGAACGTCTTCGCCTTCCTCCAAGACGGCTTCGCCGCCCTCCACAACGGCGTCGGCTCCTTCTTCGAGCACTTCCAAGCCTTGTTCCGCCAGTTCTTCCAGATCAGCGATGGTGTTGCCGGCCACCGAGGTCACGGAGTCGATCAAGGCCTCCCATATCAGAGAAAAGGCTTGGTCCATGGAAATGCCTTGGGAGTCCGTGCCGATGTTGGTGAGGTGGATATCAGGCAGGCCAATGGTGATGGAGCGGGGTTCAATGTCGGTCCACGAGGCAGTGACTTCGCCGTCGATGATGTACAGGTCCTGGATGATCACCTTGTGGCCGTCATCGGTTTCAGCTTCCTGCTCCTGGCTCGCCGTGGTTTCTTCCACGTTGTCCTGCAGGGTGCGCAGGTTGTCCCGGTTTTCGGAAAACTCATAGGTGACCTTGGGCGAAACCACGGTCATCTTCTTGATCACCGCCGTGTCCGTGAACAAGGAACTGTTGTCAACGGTCACGTCCAAACGGCCCACCTCAATGGCGCTGGGGCTCATGAAACCGTCGGGGTTGCCGATGACTATGCCGCTCAGCTCACCGTGGCCTGAAAAGATGGAGATGTCGGACTCCTCAAGACCCACGTGGGTTTGGGTGATTTGCGGACCATAGGTTTCCACGCCCTTTTTCACCAGGCTGTTGAGGTT
>QZKZ01000264.1 GCA_004796465.1 Desulfovibrio sp. | reverse complement strand
GGGCACGGCCCGGCCGCGCCCCATGCCCGGACAATCACGCTCGCGTGGGAAAGCACCCACGCCAAGGAGACATCATGTTCCCTAGAATACTCATACGATCACTCTCTCTGGCTCTGGTAGCGTGCCTTTTTACCGGCCTTGGTTCAGGCCTCTTTGGCTGCAAGCTCAAGGACGTGGACCCCGATGTTCTCATGGAGGCCAGCGGCCTTGAGTACATCCCGGTCAGGGTGCCCTCGGAAAGGTGGGACAACGTGACCTACAAGCTGGAAAACGAAGAGGACGCCGCATACTACGACCAGCATCCCGAGGAAGCTGAAGAAGCCCGCGTTGCGTATTGGATCGACCCGGCCACCAACTTGGATTACCGGCTCGATTACAACGCTTCCACGGACTCCTGGTACATGCCCCCGGACATCCAGGCCGACCACCGCAGAACAGCCATTCACGAGGAGTACGGCTATTTTGTCGGCAACAAGGCCCCGTCCCAGACCATGGATAATGTCTGGTACGATGTGGGCAGCAACTACGACATGGTCGGCCTGTATGACAGCAACCCCGGTGAGGCCAGCGGCCAAGCCTATGTCTGGGACCTGCAGGACAGGGAGTTCTATCCCATGACCTGGGACGCGGCTTCGGGCAACTGGGCCCAATCCACCCTGATGGTCATGCAGCGCAATTACGACTATCAGGAGAGCCGGATCGACCACAGCCAGGGCACTTCGGACGGCAACACGGACAATCCCCAGGAGAGTTCGGCCAGCCCTTCGGCCAGCTCCAGCTCGTCTTCTTCCAACAGCCCCAACCCGAGCGGTTGCGGCCCCTAAGGCGGGCAAGCCCCTTTTGTGGATATGAGTTACCTGCTGGCCCGCGCCCATGGGCCGCAATAGACCATGGGCGCGGGAAAGAGAAACACAAGCAAACGCCACAAGGCGGAGGATTATATGCGTCGACTGTTTTTTGTGAGTGTACTGTGCGCGGCCATGCTGGCCAGTGTGTCCCTTGTTCAGGCCCAGGAAGCCGGAGATACGTGGGTGGAGCCGGTCACTGGAATGGAGTTCGTGTGGGTTCCGGGCGGCTGCTTTCGCATGGGCTGCGGCGGCTTTCCCAATGACTGCGGCTCGGTGCAGTCCCAGATAGAGGAGGTCTGCGTGGAAGGGTATTGGCTGGCCAAGTACGAGGTCACGCAAGGCCAGTGGCAGGCGGTCATGGGCGACAATCCCTCGGGTTTTCGCGACGCCGAGACCTACCCCGTGGAGCAGGTGTCCTGGGACGACGCCCAGGCCTTTATCGCCGAGCTTGAGGCCAAGGGCGGCGACGCGGGCCTGCGCTTACCCACGGAGACCGAGTGGGAGTTCGCTTGCCGCGCAGGAGGACAAGACATCACTTATGCTGGTTCCAACGACCCCGGCGAGGTCGCCTGGTTCAATGAAAACAGCCGGGCCCGCACCCATGCCGTGGGCGAAAAAGCGCCCAACAGCCTGGGGCTCTACGACATGAGCGGCAATGTCTGGGAATGGGTGCAGGAAACCGTTAACCAAGGCGGGGGTTCCACCTACAGCCGCGACAATCTCAATGAGGAGCCCAGCCTGTCCCAAGTGCTGCGCGGTGGAGGCTGGAATTACACCTCGTGGTTCTCGCGTTGCGCTACCACCTATTTTCTCAAGCCCGATTTCAGCGATTCCAGCTTGGGGTTGCGCTTGGCCCGGTCCGAATAGTTTTTTCCTGCCGCCAATACGCACGGCCCAGCGGAATTTCGCTGGGCCGTATTTTTTTTACCAGGTTTTCAGACGCTTCTCTCATCGAGCAATTGAATCCCCGCTCCGCTTTGGATTCCCCCTGACAAGAGCAGCTCAAGAATTCGTCCCCCCCCCGTATTCCAGAGCTCAACCCCCTTTTCTGTTTATTGTTTGAGAAGTCTGCTCAAGGAGGTTGCGGGTGTGTATAATTGAGTTTTACAGCAGCAGTGAATCAATAAAAGTGTAATGCTATTATACATATACAAAAAAAGTAATCTGCTTGCATTTCAAATTGTTGCTTTGCAGTCTGCGCTGGAACTGACTAGCAGGATTTGACGATTCACAGGGGTCCCAGGTCTCGGCAAGGGAAAACAATAGGAAGAGTTCTGAATCCCGCTTTCAGTCATCTGATATTGTTGTCCTTCCAGT
>QZKZ01000245.1 GCA_004796465.1 Desulfovibrio sp. | reverse complement strand
GGGCATCATGCCCTTGCGGGGTGTGGGGTTAGTGAATCTTAGGCCGCAAGGCCTTAGATTCAATTATGCCCTGGTGCAGAGCCCCACGACGTTCATCCTTTGCCTTTGACGTTGCCGTAACGGGCGAAGCCCGCCAAACATACGCCGTTATCCTTTGACGTAATGTTTTGACTTTACAGTACTTGCCCAAGCAGCAGCAGGCCGCCTAATCCCAGGATGGCCAGGGCTCCTGTGAGGGAGAGCAGGGCGTGGATGATCACGAAGAGTTTGCGGCGTTTGCCTGCGATGGCGAGCATGGTTTTGTGGAACAGGATGGCGGAGCAGGCCACCAGGGTGATGGTTGCGCCCATGCCCAGGGATATGGCGAGCATGGCTAGGAGTCCGGCCACGAAGAGTTTTTGGGACAGGGCAAAGATGAGGATGATGGACGCGCCTGGGCAGGGGACCACGCCTACTGCCATGGCGGTGGCCCACATGGAGCGGGTGTCGGCCAAGTCGTGTTTTTTGTCTGGGTTGGCGGCGGGCTCGGGGGGGGAGGCGTCAGGGGCATTGGGATCTACGGAAGAGTCGGACGCGGACGGGGGGAAGTCGTGGCTGTGCGGGCCGCAGGTCATGGAGTCGGCCATGGCCGCGATCTTGCCGCTTCTGAGATCGAGGATGATGCGGATGAAGAGGTACAGGCCCACGATGAGCAGGATGGCGTAGCTGATGGTCATGAGGATGGGGCCGCTTTCTTCCACAGCCACGGCTCCGGCCATCTTGAGCAGGTAATAGCCCGTGAGCACGACAATGGTGGCTGAGAGTACGTGAAAGAGCATGGACATGTTGCCCAACACGAGCCCCTTGAACAGGGTGGAGGGGCGGCTCAAAAAGTAGGAGCAGGCGTAGACCTTGCCGTGGCCGGGACCGAGGGCGTGCAATACTCCGTAGAGAAATGCGGCGCCAAGAAAGAGCCAGAAGGAGCGGCCCAGGGGGTTCTCGTGGATGTCGCGGGAAAAGGTGACCAGTTTGTGTTTGAGGGTCACCTGCATCCAGTTGATTTTTTCCATGAGCGGCTGGAGGAAGCCGGGGTAGCCCGTTAGCTGGGGCACGGCGGGTTCCTGGGCCTGGTCGTCCGAGTCGCCGATAAAGGGGTTCTGGGCCTGGGCGGGCTGGACCGTACAGACCGCACAGACGGCGGCCAGGCATGCCGCCAGTAGCAGGCATGCGCACAGGGTGGAGACGCGTATGCTCATGACTGGCTGAAGGTGAGGATAAAGGCGTCGGGCACGATTTCGTCGTAAAAGTAGCGCATGGTGGGTGCGGCTTTGACTTCAGTCTGCACGATAAAGTGGTCGGCCGGGCCTTCCAGGGGGATGTCGCTGTCATACACGGGCAGGCCTGCCTCGCCCGCGAAGCGGTCATAGTCGCCGGGGTTGGCCGGGGCTGTGGGATCGGCGAACATGGGATCGGCAAAGGGGTCGAAACCAGAGTTGCCGTCACCGTAGGCGATGAACACGTAGAAGGTCTCGTCGTAGACCGCGACCTTGATCTCCTTGGGGTCGCTGTGTGCGGCAACGTGGCAGGGCACGAGAAAACCGTAGATCAGCTTGCCGTCGTCGCGCACCTCGGCGGTGAAGTCCGTGACCCATTCCACGTTGAAACGCTCGCCATTGATGTGGATGGCCATGAAATAGTCGTAGTTTTCCAGGTTGGAAAAGGCTTCCTGCTGGGTCACGGAGACTTCGTCGGGATCAATGGTTCCGTTGCGGTTGAGGTCCACGATGTCGAGGATGGTCGCGGTGAACATCTCGTCAAAGACCCACCTATGGCGGATGCCTGCCAAGCCCTCGTCGTCGAACACAAAGGTGACCTCGGCTTCGAGAAAGACGTGGGGGTGGGCCGACGCTGTATATGGCGCGAGCAGCAGGGCTGCCCAGAGTGTTGTCAGAAAAGTGAGGAAACGTTTCATGGTGGAGTCCAGGGTCCGGCTTGTGTCGGGCTATCGGTTGTGGATTCGGTCCAGGAGCCAGGGCAGGAATTCGTGGCCCGCATCCAGGTGGATGTCCGCTTGGTTGGCCAGGGCTTCGCTGAACGTGGTGTTGGTGTGGTTGGGGGCAACGCCGTCAATGGCGGCGATAAAGGGCACGGGGTCGTGGGTGTGGGTGCGTTCCACAATGGGCGTGTAGTGGTCGCAAGTGACTACAAAAACCACGTCTTGTCCTGCCAGGGCTTGGCGCAAGGGGGCCACGATGCGCGCGTCAAAACGCTGCATGGCCTCGACCTTGTCCGAGGCGATGCCGGAGTGGCCGCACTCGTCCGGAGCTTCCACGTGCAGGTAAACGAAATCGCCGTGTTGCAGGAAGTCGAGGGTGGCCGCGACCTTGCCTTCGTAGTTGGTGTTGAGCAGGCCGGTGACGCCCTCCACCTCGAGCACGGCCATGTTCGCGGCCCGGCCCAAGCCGCGCACCAGGTCCACGGCCGTGACCACGGCTCCGGCCAGGCCAAAGGATTTCTTGAAGTCGTCCAGGATCAGGGGGCGGCCCTGGCCCCAGGGCCAGATGGCATTGGCCGCGCCTGAATCAAGGGACTGCATTCGCTCGAACGCCGCGCGCACGAGATCATACAGCCGCTGGGACGAAGCAAAGGCCGCGAAGTCTTCGTCCATGGGCTGGTCCGTGATGTCGTGGGGCGGGCGGACCAGGATGTCCGCCTCGGGCTGCACGGCCCCGCCTTTCTGCACCAGGGTGTGGCGGTACTGCACGCCGGGATGCAGGGTGAAGGTGTCGTTGCCCAGATGTTCCTGCAGGTCGGTGATGACCTGGGCCGCCACATCCGTGCTGATGTGCCCGGCAGAGTAGTCGCGCATCAGGGCCGAGGGCGCGAAATCGTCAATGGTGACCAGGTTGGTGCGCCAGACCAGGTCGTCGGGGTCCAGGACCAGGCCTTGGGCAGCCGCCTCAATGGGGCCTCGGCCCGTGTGGTACCGGGCCGGGTCGAAGCCGAAGAGCGCCATGTTGGCCACGTCCGAGCCCGGCGGCATCTCGGGCGGCACGGTGCGGATCGTGCCCATGAGGCTCATTGCGGCCAACTCGTCCATGTTCGGGGTCGCGGCCGCCTCAAGCGGGGTCTTGTCGCCCAATTCGGCAAGGGGCCAGTCGCCCATGCCGTCGGCAATGAGAAAAAGGACTTTGGGGGTCGCCACGTCTACTCCTTATAATACAAAAGGCCTGTCCTGGATGATCGGGCTGCCTGAGAGAGGCTTAATACTTGGGATTGCCGCTCTCGAATCCGCCACCCTGGGAGGCGTCGCCGCCCGTGTAGCCGCCCGCGCCGTAAAAACCCGCGTCAACCGGTTCCATGACCGTGGCGCAGTCCGGCTGGTACAGGCCGATGTAGTCGAGGATAATGGCCAGGGCGTTGGGGTCCAGGTCCTCGACCACGCCTTGGCGCTTGACCGCCTCGGAAACCACGACCCACACACCGCACCAGGACTCGCGGAACAAGGACTGGGCCAGACACAGGGATTTGACCACGTCAATGGTCCGGCTGCCGCCGGAATTGTTCTGGGCTCTGGTGATCAGGTCAATGCCCTGGTGCAGGGCCAGGGACGAGTCCACGAGATAGTCGTTTTCCATCACCACAAGGTAGCCCAAACACATGAGTTCGGCCGGGCTGATGGCGTCGTAGGGCAGGTTGTCCGGAGCGCCGCCATAGCGTTGGGCCAGGTAGCCGCGCAGCGTTGCCGAGCGGTTGGGAGTCAAGGTCCCGTCCAACCCTTGTCCGATGATCGCGGGCTCCAAGGCGTTGATCACCGCGGCCTTGGCGTCGATGGGATTGGCCGGGTCATGCAGGTAATCGCACAGGCCCTGGTCCAACTGGCCCAACTGATGGGCCTGGGCCACCTGGGGAATATGCATATAGGCCTGGTAAAAGTCCGTGGACGTGAGCGGAGAGTCAGCCCAAGCCATTGATGCGGACAGCAGCAATAATACAGCGGCGAGCACGGCGCGAAACATGTGCATGGCGGTATTCCTCTTGGATACAGGGGTTGGCTGCGGTATTTTCTGGCATCCTAAAGGATGCGGTAATGC
>QZKZ01000247.1 GCA_004796465.1 Desulfovibrio sp. | reverse complement strand
GCGCCGCGTTTGGTAGTGAACAGCAGCTCAAACCCCGCAGCCTGGGCGGCCCGCTGCCCGGCGCGGCAATACGCGCCCCAAGGCCAGGCCATGGCCGTGATGGGACCGCCGCTCAAGGCTTCCAAGGCCTCCCGACTCTGGCGCAGTTCCTGTTCGACGCGAAAACTGAACTGCTCGGTGGTTTCCTTGTAGCAACTCGGACTTTCGCCCCGGCAAATCGGGCCTGCCAGCTCCGGAGCCAAAACCGGAACCGGGGTTTCTCCCAATTGCCGGTAAGGTGCATAGGCCCAATGGTAGGGGATCTCGGAGAGCCGAGGTTTGCTGACCCGGTACTTGCGGTGGCGAACCGAGTGCGACCCCAACTCGATGACCCCGTCGTGCAACATCTCGCGGATCTCCCCACGCGAAAGCCAGGCCGCACGCTTGCCCGTGAGAACATAGTGCTCGTGGGCCTCGTCCGAGACAATGTCATCCTCTTGCCCTGGCTCGTGCTCGGGCCTGATGCGTGAAGTGATCATGAACACCGTGGCCTGAAAGCCCAGTTCCTTGAGCAACGGAGCTGCCCGGGTGTAGATGTCCCTGAAACCGTCGTCAAAGGTTATCAGTACCTTGGGGCCTTTGATACGCTCACCCCTCATGTACTCCTTGACGTCCTCAAGGGACAAACTCCGCACTCCCTTGGCCTTGAGCCAGCGCATCTGGTCGCTGAAGTTCTCAAAGGGCACGCCGTTGCCGCCCAGGTTGTGGTAGCACAGCACCGGGATCGAACTCCTTCCCGGTTCAAGTCGCGGCCAAACCATCCAATCGCTCCTTGAGCTTGAGGCTCTCTCGGGCCATGGCCTCGGGGCCCAATTCCGTTTCCTGTACATGGTACGGCTCGCCAAGGGTTACGGTACAGCGGGTAAACGGCCAAGGCAGTTGAAAGCGGTCCCAGGAAGAAAACCTCTTGGCCCGGGAGTATTCCACTCGCAGGGGCAATATCCTGGTTTCAGTTTTGGCGGCCAGATACACGGCCCCTTCCTTGACTTCGTGGCGGGGTCCCCTGGGTCCGTCCACGGTGACGGCTGCGAACATCCTCTTTTCACGCATGAGCTTGCGCGCCTGGACCATGGCCCGCAACCCACCCCGTGAACTGGAGCCGCGCACCGTATAAAACCCCAAGCGCTCCAACATTCGGCTGATGAACTCGCCGTCACGGCTCTGGCTAACCACGGTGAGCATGTCAAAGCCGTATTTCCGCTTATAGGCCGGCATAATAAACAGTTCGTCGTGCCATAGGGCCACAACAAAAGTCTCGCCGCTCTCCAGGGTCGAATGCAGGATGTGGTCGTTGACCATTCCCAAACGCATGGTCGCGGCCCAAATCTTGTACAAAAAAGCGGCCACAGGTGCAAAACGCACGGGATTGACCTTGAGGCCCATGATTATGCCTCTTCCCCGGCCTGGGAATCTTTGGCGACCACATGGTTGTTGTCGGAAAACTGCATGGTGTAGAGCTTGGCGTACAGATCGCAACGCGTGAGCAGTTCTCCGTGCGGTCCCTGATCGACAATGCGCCCTTTGTCCATGACCACGATGCGGTCCGAGCCGAGCACCGTGGACAAGCGGTGGGCAATAACAATGCTGGTGCGATCCTGCATGAGGTTTTCCAGGGCCAGCTGCACAATTCGCTCTGACTCCGTGTCCAGGGCGCTGGTGGCCTCGTCCAGGATCAGCAGGGGGGGATTCTTGAGCAGAGCGCGGGCAATGGTCAGCCGCTGCTTTTGCCCGCCCGAGAGTTTGACGCCTCGCTCGCCGATGACTGTGTCGTACCCGTCTGGAAGCTCGCACACAAAATCATGGGCAAAGGCGGTGCGCGCTGCCTGCTCCACGGCGGCCATGTCCACGCTGTCTTGGCCGTAGGCGATGTTATCCGCGACCGTGGCGTTGAACAGGAAGGCTTCCTGGGAGACCATGCCGATTGAGCGGCGCAGGGTAGCCAGGGTGAAGTCGTTCAAATTCCTGCCGTTGAGCACGATCCGCCCGGACTGGGGCACGTAGAACCTCGGCACCATATTGACCAGGGTGGTTTTGCCGGATCCGCTCGGCCCGACAATCGCAATGCGGTCACCCCGTGAAACAGCAAGGTCAAGATCACTCAGGGCAGGCGCGCCATTGTCTTCATAGCCAAAGGTCACCCCCTCAAAGGCCAGCCCGGTAAAAGGAGGCGTAAGAGCCACATCCCCGTCCGCTTCCTCCACCACATCCTTGGAGTCAACGACCTCGAACACCCGCTCTGCTCCGGCCAGGGCGTTCTGAAAATCGGAGTTGGCGCTGTTGAGTTTCTTGATGGGCTCGTAGAGCAGGAACAAGGAGGTTAAAAAGGAAAAAAACGCACCCGCGGACATGTCCCCGTCTATGACCTTGTTACCGCCGAACCAGATCACCAGACTCACGCCGATGACACCCACCAGTTCCATGACCCGCGAGGACAATTCGCTGACGATTACTTGCTTGACCGCGATGCGCACGAGGCGGGAGTTTTCCTCCTTGAAACGGCCATACTCCTCGTCCTCGGTGGCGAAGGCCTTGACCACCCGAACGCCGCTGAATATCTCCTGGAGAAAGGTGGCAATGTCCGCGATCTTGCTTTGGTTGCGGCGGCTGTATTTGCGCAGCTTCCGGGCGAACACGTAAAAGGGGTAAATGGCCAGGGGCAGGACCAGGATGGACCAGATGGCCAGATACCAGTCGTGGTAAAACACAATGCCGATGAGTCCGGCCATGGTCAGGATCTGGCGAATGACCATGACCAGGGCGGGTAGGGACACCCGGATCATCATTACGTCGTTGATGATCCGCGACATAAGCATGCCCACCTGGTTTTCCTCGAAAAATTTCACCGGCAAACAGACCATCTTGGAATACAAAGCGTTGCGCATGTCCTCTAGAACACGCAAGCCACTGTACTTCATGAGATAGTTCTGAAGATACTGGAATATGCCCTTGATGAGGAACACACCCACGATCAGGGCGGGCACGGTGATGAGCGCTTCCCGGTCCTGGTTGATGAAGATTTCATCGATGGCGGGTTTGACCAGATAGGCCAAGGCGGCCGTGGCCAAGGCCACAATACCCATGGAAACCACGCCGATCACGACCCTGACCTTATAGGGCTTGAAATAAGAAAAGATTCGCTTCAACAACTGCCAACTGTGGCTGAAGCCCTTGTCGTAGTCCGCGGCAAGCTTTGACACGTTCCCTCCAAAAAAAAACGCGCTTGATGTGTGTTGGTAATGCAATGGGACGGAGAAATCCAGCCTGGCGGCAGTATCTGCTTGCCTGGAATTCCTGGCCTTTCCTGGCCATTGCCAAGCCTTTCCAGGAAGGCTATATACTACCCATTCCTTTTATCAATACTTTCCATAGGAGAAGTGCATATGCCAATTCCCGCCTTGGACTGTTGCGGATTGGCCTGTCCCCTGCCCGTGCTGCGTTGCAAGGAGTTGATCGAGGACAGCCGCCCCGAGAGTTTTACCGTGATGGTGGACAATGACGCCGCCAAGCAGAATGTGTCCCGCTTTCTTTCCGGCCAGGGGTACAGCGTGGAGGCCCAAGCGGACAATGGCAAATGGCTTCTCGCCGCGTCCCTTCAAGGCGACTCCCCTGCTCCGACCGAAACCTCCACAGACATGAGCCAATACACTTGCGCCCCTGCGGTGCAACAGACTACCGTGTTCCTCACCTCGGAGCGCATGGGCCAAGGTGACGACGACCTGGGGGCCAAGCTCATGGCCAATTTCCTGGCCACCCTGCCGGAAATGGGCGAGGAACTGTGGCGGCTGGTGCTGGTCAATGGCGGGGTCAAGCTGGCGGCAACGGGCAGCCCGGTGCTGGAATCCCTGACCGCCTTGGAAAAAAGCGGCGTCACCATCCTGGTCTGCGGCACCTGCCTCGACCATTTCGGCCTGCTCGACGCCCGGGCCGTGGGCCAAACCACGAACATGCTCGATGTGGTCACCAGCCTGCAAGCCGCAAGCAAGGTCATACATATTTAGGCGAAATCTTGACCCAAAACGGCGACCGTAAACAATTAAAGGAGCAAGACGTGGCAAGGGCTCCTGGGGAATCCACCCTGCTCCGCCTGAACCGGGCCATAGCCATGGCCGGCATTTGCTCCCGGCGCAAGGCAGATGAGCTGATTCAGGCGGGTAGGGTCGCGGTGAACGGGGAAATCGTGGCTGAACCAGGCCGCCGCATTGATCCCCGCTCCGACCGGGTCATGGTCAACGGCGACCCCATTGCCGTGCCCCTGCCCGACGCCGGGCACGCCTACTACCTCCTGCACAAGCCCATTGAGACCGTGACCACGGCCAGCGATCCCCAGGGACGCACCACCGTGCTCGACCTCCTGCCCCAGGATATCCGCGAAAAGCGGCCCGTGCCCGTTGGCCGCTTGGACTATTTCTCCGAAGGCTTGCTGGTCCTGACCACGGACGGCGACCTCACCCACCGCATGACCCACCCCAGCCACCACATGGACAAAGTCTACGAGGTCAAGGTGCGGGGAGACCTGGGGAAGAGGGGACTGAACGTGATGCGTTCGGGCATGCGTCTCAAGGAAGGGGATAAACTCGCTCCAGTTCAAGCCGAAGTGCTGTGGGCCAAGGGCAAGAGCAGCCTGCTGCGCCTTGTCCTGGGCCAGGGCGTGAACCGCCAGATCCGGCGCATGTGCCGCGACCTCGACCTGACCGTGCTCAAGCTCAAGCGGGTCAGCCAAGGCCCGCTCAGCCTGGGCGATCTTCCCCCGGGCAAGTGGCGGCCCCTGTCCAAGGCGGAAATCCGCAAGCTGCGCCGGGCCGTGGATTTACCTGCCTGATTCCAGCCCTACTCCTCGGTATTGTCGAAAATCTCCACGTCCTCGGGCGGAGTGAATTCAAACAGCGCGGGTTCCAAGTCGGGGTTGCGCTCCATATTGCCAAAGATCAACACGTTTTCATTGGCGTAGAAATCCATGACCAGGATCTTGGAGAACATGTAGGTGTCGGGGTCCACCCAGACAACTGCTTCCACCAATTGCGGCTCGGGTTCCAGGGGCAGCAGGGTCAGCTTGAGCAGGCCCTCGTCCTCGCCGTCGAACTCCACGTAAAACTCCTCGTCCAACTTGGCCTCGCCCGAGATGAAGCGCAGCATGGTCTTCGACTCCAGGACCGCTTCCAAGGAATACTTGTAGGCCACGTACTCATCGGCAAAGTAGTCCCAGACCTCGTTTTGGCCCACAATGAGCAGCTCGTTTTCCGGAGACGTGGTTTCCCACCGGATGAGGTCGGGCTTGGCGTAATACAGCTCGCCGCTGCGTTCCTGGGATTCGCCGCTGGCCGCGTTGTTCAGGACCTGGGTAAAATCCGCGCGAAACGAATCCAGGGTTTCGTACTGATTTTGCAGCTCACTGGTAATTTCCGTAACATCCTGGGCCAGGGCCGAGCCGGGCAGAGCCAAGGCCGCCAACAACACACCCAGGATTATAACTTGGAATTTCAATTGCATAACATTCTCCTTTCCAGGAAAGGGGTCACAATTCGGAGACAATGTGTATCCGTGAAGTTGCAGGAAGCGTGCCCGAAAAAATCTACTCCCGGCCCTTGAGCACGAGCCTGGGTTTGCTGCCGTCAGCCGGGCCCACGTAGCCGTCCGCCTCCATCTGCTCGATGTAGCGGGCCGCGCGGTTAAAGCCGATGCGAAACCGCCGCTGCAACAGGGAGATGGACCCCTTGCCCTGGGACAGCACAAAATCCACGGCTTGGGTGTACATGGGATCGTTGTCCATACCCCCGGGTTCGCCGGGCTCACCGCCGTCGCCATTGCCGCCCTCGCGCTGCCAGGAGGCAAAATCCAGCTCGTAGTCCGGTCCCTGCTGGCTTCGCCAGAAGTCCACGACCTGGTTCACGTCCTCGTCGCGCACGTAGGCGCCGTGCATGCGTTCGAGCTTGCCGCCCGAGGGTTTGAACAGCATGTCGCCCTTGCCCAGGAGATATTCCGCGCCCACGCTGTCCAGGATGGTGCGCGAATCAAACTTGGACGTGACCTGGAAGGAGATGCGGCAGGGAAAGTTGGCCTTGATCAGGCCGGTGACCACGTCCACGCTGGGCCGCTGGGTAGCCAGGATCATATGGATGCCCGCGGCCCTGGCCAGTTGGGCCAAGCGCACAATGGACATTTCCGCTTCCTTGGCCGCGGTGAACATGAGGTCAGCCAATTCGTCAATAACGATAACCAGGTAGGGCAAATTCGCGAGTTCGGCCCACTCCTCTTTTTCTTGCAGGGCCTCAGGGCCGAGTTTGGCCAGCTTGGCATTGTAGCCCTCG
Organism: Desulfovibrio sp.; assembly: GCA_004796465.1. Lineage (GTDB taxonomy): Bacteria > Desulfobacterota > Desulfovibrionia > Desulfovibrionales > Desulfovibrionaceae > MADRE1. Next base: position 952 of record QZKZ01000247.1, on the reverse strand, counting down.
ATATTGCGTACCCCCAGCTTGGCCATGGCCTCGTAGCGCCGGTCCATCTCGTACACGGCCCATTCCAGGGCGGTTTTGGCCTCGGCCATGTCCGTGACCACGGGGTGCACGAGATGGGGCAGGTCCGCGTACACGGACAGTTCAATGCGCTTGGGGTCCACCAGGAGCAGCCGCACCTGCTCCGGTCCGGCCTTGAACAGAAAGCTGAGGAGAATGGCATTGAGGCACACGGACTTTCCCGCGCCGGTGGCGCCCGCCACCAGCAAGTGGGGCATACGCGACAAGTCCGCGGAACGCGGCCTGCCCGAAATATCCTTGCCCAGAGCCATGGTCAGCACGGATTTGGCATCCGCGAACGAAGGCGCGTCCAGGATTTCGCGAAAACCCACCATCTGGCGCTGCTCGTTGGGGATCTCAATGCCCACGGTATCCTTGCCAGGGATCGGGGCCACGATGCGCACGGCCAAGGCCTTGAGCGCCAGGGCCAAGTCGTCGGCCAAGCCCGCGATCTTGTTGATGCGCACGCCCGAGGCCGGCTTGAACTCGAACATGGTCACCACCGGGCCGGGATGGATGTCGCGCACCTGGCCCTTGACATTGAAGTTCTCCATGGCTGCTTGCAGGTCCTGGGCGCGGGCCACGAGCGCGGCCTTGTCAATGCGCAGCTCTTCCTGTTCCAGGTCCTCGATGAGTTCCAGATGGGGCAGCACGGTCTCGCCTGCCCCCTTGCGCTGGGGCGCGGGCCGGGATTGCTTTTTCTGGGGCGCGGATTTGGACGTGGGCTTGGGTTTGGATGGAGGTTCGGTCTTGGGAGGAACGCTTTCCGAAGGAAGTTCCCTGACAGGTTCGGCCTGGGAAACCGGCGTCTCACCTGGAGTTCCCAGATTCCGGAACAAAGGAGGGAACTCCTCCTCGTCCCTGGCGGCCTGTTTCTCCCCCCGCCGGGCGCGGT
>QZKZ01000137.1 GCA_004796465.1 Desulfovibrio sp. | reverse complement strand
CTCGTGGAACGCGGCCATGTCGTGGGCCATGGGGAAGTGCATGATACCGATGTAGAGCTGAAACAGCGCGGCGATACAGCCAACGCCCAAGGCGATGCGGTTACGGATCATAGCTGGGAACTCCTTAAGGGGTTGAGGGAGCGTTTCCAGGGCGATGTGCCGTGAAGCACCACATGCCTGGAATCAGTTCTTGGGATTCGATGGACAGGAAACCTGCCTCCTTGAGCAACTCGGGGATTTCTCCGGCATGTGGCAGGGGGCCACAGCCCTGGTTCATGGATGACCACAAATGCATGGCCTGGATCGAAGGAAAACGGGAGCGCAGCAACGTGGAAAGAATGACCTTGCCGCCGGGCTTGAGCAGGGAATACACGTGGCTCATGGCCTTGGGCCGGTCCTGCAGGGGAAAGTAATAGATGAGGTTGTGCAGGGTCACGATGTCATGCCGGCTGGGGCCGGAATAGTCCATGAGCCCTGTTTGCTCGATGGTGGCCCTGCCGCCCAGACCCCAGGCCTGGATGTTCCTTTTGGCCAGTGCAGCGGCGGAAGGCTGGAGTTCCAGGCCGACCACAAACAGCTCGGGGTTGGCCTCGCACGCGGCTTGGATGTAAACGCCCGAGCCGCAGCCAACTTCCAGCAGGGCGCAGGGACCGGGCTCGGCGCAACCTGTGTTGCGGGCCACGTCGAGCAGTACCGGCTCCACGGTGCGCGAGGATTGGGCGTACAGCTCGCCGTGGCTGTCATCCAAGGAAAATCGTTCTCCCTGGACCAACTTTCCGGGAGTGGCCACAAAGTAGTGGTAAAACACTTCCACACGAATGCGGAAATAGGCTTGCCAGGACTGAGGACCTTGAATCAGTTTACGGGCCAGCCGGCTTTTGACGGCATACTTCCCCTTGCGGCGGCGCAGCACGCCCAGGCTGACGCCCATGTCCAACCATGCCTCAAGCTCGGGGCTATCAGGATCCAGGTCCAATTCCCGGGCAATTTCGGCCAGGGACATGGATGTTTCCGTTAATGTCCCGGCAAAAGGCTGGGCCAAGAGGCCGGAAAGAAAACTCGCCCGGTAAAAACGGTTGGTTTCCCGGTCAATGGCTTGGAGCAGGGCAATGGGGTAGGCGCGAATGCATCGAATAACAGCCTTGAGGTTCATGACATTCTCCTGGGGTCAGGTCCTGAGGGTCTGGGCGATGTGAAAGAATCCTGGTGGGTTGAGGCGGGCTCCGCCATACTCTGAATAGTGGTCCCGCCATTGGAGGGCCGAACGGTTGGCCGAAAGGGTTAGGCCTTGTTCCCCGGCAAAGGTTGCCAGGGATTCAGGCGCGAGGCCGAAACGGTAGGGTTCGCCCATGGCCGCCAAGTATTGGATGAAAAGATCGGCAAAGGGCTCCTGGCTGGTTTTGTCCAGGATGCGCGAAGAGACATAATCAAATGCCGCCATGCTTCCCGCGCCACCGGCTCGGGCAAGAAAGCCGAAGACCCGGTCAGCCAAGTCCGGAGCCAGGAAAAAGCTCACCCCTTCCAAGATGCAGGCAGTTGCGGCTGTGGAAGAATATCCTGCTTTGGCGAGTTCCCTGCCGAGGTCATGTGCCGCAAAGTCGACCGGCACATACCTGACGTGTTCCGGTAGCTCGCCCAAGGCCTGGCTGAGGGCTGCCTTTTTATTCTCCTGCATGTGAGGCTGGTCCACTTCAAAGACCGTGATCCGATCAGTGCCGGAAACAAGGCGATACCCGCGGGAATCAAACCCCGCGCCCAGGATCACGATCTGCTCCATGCCCGCTCCCAAGGCCTGGGCAAAGAACATGTCCATGACCCGGGTGCGCACCGCCACATAAGCGATGAGGGAACGCTCCAGGTCGTTCCAGGACGCTTCCAGGGTTTGGCGGCCTTGGGAGGTGGTGGCAGCGGCTTGGTGCTCCGGGGAGAGAAAGGCCAGGGCCAGAGAGTCGTTGCAGATCCGTTCGCCTTCAGGCGCATGTGTGTTCCAGGCCCGGGCGAATGTGACCCGCGTGGCGAAGTCGTCCATATTCCGGTGGTCCATGGGGATATCCTGAGGAAATGACGGCACGAACCGCCAACATGTTAGAGGTAATCTTCACGCGGCGGGGAAAACAAATCAAGGACCTCGCCGTTTTCCAGCATTTCAATGGAGTGTTCCACATTGCCGGGGATGGAGTAGGAGTCACCGACTTCCAACACTTCGTCGAACTCCCCGAAACGAAAGCGGAACCGACCCGAGAGCACAAAACCGGTTTGTTCATGGGGATGGCTGTGGGGCGGCACATCCCTGCCTTTGCGAAACTGCATGCGGGTGAGCATGGTTTTTTCGCCCACAGCCAACACGTCGAACGTGGTGCCCAAAAACGAACCACGCTTGGCGTCGCCTGCTTTAACGATCATATTTCCTCCATATCTTGAGTGGGTTGAGACTCATTTGCTTCTGATTTTCTTGAAGTGGCTTGACCTGAAATCCGGTCTAGCATACTTTTGATTGGTCGACCAACCAATTTTTTGTGCTCTTGATAAGATTATGGTATTCAATCGTCATGATAGGGAAAAAACCCAGTCTCAAGGGGCTTGCGGAGGGGATCCGGGAGGGGATCGAGCAAGGGATCCGCAGTGGGCTCGACAGCGCGAAGCCGGAAAAGATGCAGGAAAAACGCCGCCGTATCCTGGACGGCGTGCGCAAGGTGATCGCGGGCAAGGGTTCACTGGGCGTGACCATGAAGTCCGTGGCCGCGGAAGCCGGAGTGAGCCCCGGCCTCATCCACTACTATTTCTCGGACAAGGAAGAGATGCTCTACGCGGTCATGCGCGACAACGCGCAGACGCTCATGCAGGCATTCCGCCAAGCCTTCTACAATCTGAAACCCGGCGACGACGCCCCCGCCATCATCGCCAGGGAATACCGGCGCATGCACATGGATTCCCCGGGCTACTTCAACGTATTCGCGGAGTGCTGGCCCCTAGCCTGGACCAGCCGGGTCATGAACGCTGCCTTTATCCAGCTTTTCAAGGATTTTTGGGAGGCCGTGGAAGCCATGATCGCCCATTTGCAAGAAAAGGGCGTGGTCAAGCCTCTCTTGCCTCTGAAGCAGACCGCCGCTATGATCAACTCCCAGTGCGACGGCTTGGAACTCCAGTTGCGGGTTTTTCCGGAACTGGTCCACGACGACGAATTCTGGAAAGCCTACGAATTCACCCTGCGAGCACTCTTCGAGGAATAAGCACACATCATGTCGGACCTTCCCATGGATCATGCCGCGAACCCCAATGGTTCGTCGGGCAGCGCCTTGATGTTTCTTGTGGCAGGAGCGGTTATCATCAGTTTTTCCGGGGTGTTGGTCATAACCTCGGGGGTTTCAGCCACCACGTCGGCGTTTTACCGGGTAGCCATTGGCGGCGTCTTGCTGGCTGTGTATTCGGCCCTGCGCGGGGAACTGCTTCAACTCAGCCCCTCGGGCTTGGCCCTGGGAGCTTTTGCCGGACTGGTCTTCGCCGCGGACCTTTGGTTGTTCCACGCCAGCGTCAAGGCCGTGGGTCCTGGCTTGGGCACGATTCTGCCCAATTTCCAGGTGTTCATCCTGGCCGCTGTAGGTTTTGCGTTCCTGGGCGAACGCATCAGACCCCTGTACGTGATCTCCGTGCCCATCGCCATGGCCGGACTCTTCCTTCTCGTGGGCGTGGACTGGAGCGACAAGTCAGCGGACTACCCCCTGGGCATCCTGTACGGCCTGCTCACGGCCGTGGCGTATTCCGTGTTCCTGCTCACCCTGCGCCGCATGCAGAGCCGTTCGACCAAGGTATCCTTTTTCACCAACCTGGCCGTGGTGTCCCTGGCCACGGCAACTGTCCTGGCCGGAGTCCTGGCGGTGGAGAAGGGCTCGTTCGCCGTGCCCAATTGGCAAGCAGGCTTGTCCCTTCTGGCTTTGGGCGTGTTCAGCCAAGCCATCGCCTGGAACATGATCATGGCCTCCCTGCCCAAGGTCCAGGCCTCCCTGGCCGGAGCCGTGCTCCTTTTGCAGCCCTCCCTGGCCTTTGTCTGGGACGTGCTTTTCTTCCACCGGTCCACGGACTGGGCCAACTGGGCTGGGTTGATGATAGTCCTGGCCGCAGTATATGCGGCAACCCACAAGAGTTCCCCGCCCTCACCCTCACGAACGTAAACACGGCGGGCAAAGACTCGCCGTCCCCAGGAGGCGAGTCATGAGCAAAAAGACCATCACCTGGCAGGCTCCGGAAGGAGTCCGCATTGTTCCGGAAATCCAAGCCTGCATTGACGTGGCCAACCATTTGGACGTGAAAACTGCGGACAGCCCGGCGAGCATGCGCGAGTTCTTGTCCGGGATGTTCAGCTATTCCCCGGTGTGGGTGCGGGCCATGTTCGGGATCCGTAAATACGTGGCCAAGGTGTTCGGCCTGCCCCATGAAGGACTCGACAAGAGCTATACGCCCGAGGAGATTCCCATGGAGCCCGGCGCCCTGGTCGACTTCTTCACCCTGGTCCACGGCGAGGAAGACGCCAACTATCTTCTTGAGGTGGACGACAAACATTTGGCCGCGCAACTGGCCCTGTTGGTCCAGCCCCTGGACAACGGCATGAACCGCTTCCACGTGGGTACTTTGGTGCGGTACAAGGATTGGCGGGGGCCCGTGTATTTTTCCCTGATCAAGCCCTTTCACCACCTCATTGTCCGGGCCATGGTCAAGGCCGGGGCCAGGGGCGCGCATCCCCAGCGACCTGAACGGAATGTGGCGGACTCCGCTGGGGCCGCCTAGTCACCGTCCTGGCGCAAGGCTTCCAGTATCTCCGTGGGCAAGCCCAGATCCTGGGCCTGGTCCTTGGCTCGCTCGTACAGGGCCAGTTGTTCCTCGTCGAGGTGCCGGTGCACGGAAAGCAGGACCATGAAGGCCGGAGACGGCTCGTCCTGTTCCACCAACACCTCGGCCAATTCCACGCAGCGCTGTACGGCCTCATGGATGGCTGCCGAAGCCCGGGGATCGCCCAAACAACGGTGGATTTCTCCCAAGGCCAGCAAGGCTTGGGGAAAACCCGCGCTCATGGGCGCACGTTCTTGCAGCATGACGGCGAGCAGGGGAGTGAGGCCCTGGTCCGGGTAGTCGCAGGCCAATTCCGCGGCCCAAGGCTTGTTATCCTCGGGTCCGGCATCCAGCACTTCCTTGAGGGCCGCCACGCTGATCTCACGGGGATGTTCGGCCAGGACCTCGCTCACAAGCATGGCCAGGCCCTGGTCCTGCTCTTGCCTGAGACAAGCCAGCATCATGGGCAGGGACGCCGGGTCGGGATGACGGATGAATACGTCCGCTGCGTCCTCGAAGCGTTCATATTGCTCGTCGGTCATGTCCTCGCCCTCGGCGAAGCAGGGCCAGTTGTGCAGCACTTCCCAGGCCTGGGACACGGTCATGGGCAGTTCCGCGTAGCGCCTGGCCGTGCGATGCACCGCATATTCACTTATGTCCTCTTGGCCCTGGGCGTTCATGGCCTCGGCCACGCGGGCCACTTCGTCCTCGCTCACGGACCGGCTGTTGCGCCAGGCCGCTTCATCTTCGTACAGACGAGTGAATTCCCCGGCAAATGACTCGGGCGACATCGCGCAAACAGGGGCATCCCTGCGAAGGGCGGCTAGTTCGTCCAACATTTTGGAATGGTCGATGCCCGCCAGGAACAACTTGGCGTGTCCGGGCCTGGGATCGAGTTCCCCACCCGTTGGGGCGTTGGACACGGTCACGCTTTGACCGTCCTCGTAGCCCAAGCGGAAATCCGTCCACACCCCGGCCTGGGGATGCTCGTAGACCACCGCGGCAACCCCGTCGTTTTCCCGGACATACCCGGCCAGGGTCATGCCTTGGAATTCGTCCACAGTATAGGTTCCGCACGGGGCAAAGCCCATGCTTTCCAATTCCCTGCCCGCGTCCAAGGCTTGGGGCGACAAGACTTGGCCAGGGTCGTCCAGGGGAGAGAGGGTGATGTTCGGCGGAAGGGTATGGTCCATGTCAGGCTCCAGTATCGTGCTCCCGGATTCAGTATATAAGCCTGATCATGTGCTTCAGCCCGGGCCAAGAGTCAATGGTTTTGTTCCTGGGACAGGCCCTGCAATAGACCCGAGGCCAGGGCCGAAAGCTTGGGCACGAGCAACTGGCCCGCGTCCACCACCTCCTCGTGGGTGGTTTCCGCGCGAAAACCCGGATAGTGGATGGCCATGTTGGTGATGCCGCACACGCCCAACACGCGAATACCGCAGTGGTTGGCCGCCATCACCTCGTGGACCAGGGACATGGACACGGCGTCAGCGCCCATGGCCGTGAGGAACCTCACTTCCGCCGGTGTTTCATAAGCAGGGCCGGACACGCAGCAGAACACGCCCTCGCGGAGTTGGATCTGCTTGTTGCGGGCCACGGTGCGGGCCAGGGCCAGCAGTTCAGGAGAGTAGGCCCGGGTCATACCGGGAAAACGCGGCCCCAGTTCGTCGATGTTTGGTCCGCGCAAGGGGGAGTGGCCCATGAGCCCGACCAGATTGATGTGGTCGGTGATCAGCATCAGGTCGCCGCGCTCAAAGCTGGGATTGAGGCCGCCCGAGGCGCAGGTGGAGATCAGGGTTTCCAGGCCCAGGAGTTTGAGGGCGCGCACTGGCAGAGCCAGTTGGTCCAATGCATAGCCTTCGTAGAAGTGGCCCCGGCCCTGGAGCACGAGGATGTCCTGGCCCTCAATGGTACCGGCCACCAGCCTGCCCACGTGGCCCTCCACATTGGGCGCGGGAAAGTGGGGGATGTCCGCGTAGTCCAGGAAAACGGCGTTGTCCACGCTCTCGGCCACGGGATTGAGGCCCGAGCCAAGGACCAGGGCCGTCTTGGGGGAATTGGGCAACCATTCGCCAATGCACTGGGAGGCTTCCCGGCACTGGGCCAAGCCATACGGGGACTGGGCAGGGTAAGGCATGGTTTCTCCTTGCAGCTGAACAGCCAGGTGTGTTTCCGTCCGGCAAGGCACCATGCCACTCCTTGGCCCGGGCCACAAGTCAGGGAAAAATGGGGGAGACGGACATTGTGGATGGTCCCCTTGACACATGCGTGACGGACACGAAACAATGGGGTCATCCCGGTGTGTTCCTGTTTTTCTCTTGAATGAAGGAGGAATCATGAAACGGATCGCTGGTGTCGTCCTGGCCTTGGGAATCTTGGCCATGGCAGCCTCCGCCCTGGCCATGAGTTCGGAACTCCTGCGCGAGGAGCACCGCACTGGAGTGGGCACGATTTTCATTGGGCCTGACCCTGCCTCTGGAGGCGGGCTCAGCGTGTGGTTCACGGAAACCGCCACCTCCGAGGTTTTCTGGATCAATGATCTGCAAGGTGTTGAAACCCCTTTGCGAGAGTTCCTTGAATCCGCGCATCAGTCAGGCCGCACCGTATACATTGAAGGCGACTTCGAGTGGTGGGGCGAGGGCAACGTGATCTGGAACATCGTGAATTACGGTTTCCAGTAAACCGGCCACGCCTCAGGCGTTTATTTCCTCACACCCTACAGAAGCATGACAGATTCAAGTAAAAATATTTCCTCTGCCCCTTGCCCACATTCCTCGAGTTGCGTACACAGCAACACGAATCTTTGGCTTTGTCCGGCCAAGCCGTAATTCCCTTGCCCCCTTTTGTCCTGAGCTCAAAGACATCATAAGAGGTTTGCCCATGTTTCCGGCTCGCTTTCTGTGGAAGCCCGTCATCCAAAAATTGGTCACCGGCCGTTGGCGGCGGCCCCGCATGCGCCGCAACATGCCGTCCCCGCCCGGCAAGCTGGTCCGGCCAGGCCTGTACCTGCACGTCCCGTTCTGCAAGAACCTGTGCCCATTTTGTCCTTATAATCGCGTGGAGTACCAGGACGACCTCTTTGCGGCCTATGAACGGGCCATGCATCAGGAAATCGAGCTGTACCGGCCCGCCTTGGACGGCCAGAAGTTCACGACCCTGTACATCGGCGGCGGCACGCCCACGGTCAACTTGGAAGGTTTGCTGGGCATCTTGCAGCATATGGTGGAGGCCTTTGGGCCGGTGCGTGATATCTGCATCGAACTGCACCCCGCCAACATGGAGACGGAATGTTTGCAGGCCCTGAAAAATGCGGGCGTGACCATGCTGTCCATTGGCGTGGAAGCGGCAACCGACCATGTGCTCGCGGCCATCGGCCGCAACCATGACGGCAAAACTGCCTTGGACGCTGCCAGCCGCGCCGTGGAAGTAGGTTTCAACGCGGTCAACGCGGACCTCATGTTCGCCTTGCCCGAACAGAGCCTGGAGGATTGGGCCAGGGACCTGGACGCGGTCCTGGCCACGGGTGTGGACCAGATCAGCACCTATCCCATGTTCACCTTTCCCTATTCGGACCTGGGCCAGTCCGAGCGCATCCGCAAGGTGACCCGGCCCAAGAGCGCCACGATCCGGGCCATGCTCGACCTGACCGACACAAAGGCCAAGCAGGCGGGATTCGAGCGCTGCGCCGTATGGAGCTGGCTCAGGCCGAGCAAGAACAAGTT
>QZKZ01000286.1 GCA_004796465.1 Desulfovibrio sp. | reverse complement strand
ACCTACGGTCTGACCGTGATTCCCCTGTTCATCCTCATGGGTCAAATTTGTTTTTATTCCGGGGTGAACAAGCGCTTGTACAAGGCAGCCTACGCTTGGCTCGGCCACCGCAAGGGCGGTCTGTCCATAGCCACGATCCTGGCCTGCGCCGGTTTTTCCGCCATCTCCGGGTCCAACACGGCCACGGCCGCCACCATGAGCACCGTGGCCCTGCCCGAGATGCGCAAATACAATTACGACCCCATTCTTTCCACCAGCGCCGTGGCCATTGGCTCGACCCTGGGCGTGGTCATCCCGCCCAGCGTGGTCCTGATCATCATTGGTCTGCAAAACCCCAATCCCGATCCCCTGTCCATTGGCGATCTGTTTTGGGGCGCGGTGGGGCCGGGCCTGCTGTTGACGATTCTGTTCATCCTCACCGTGGCGGTCCTGTGCCGCAAGAATCCGCACTGGGGGCCTGCCGGACCCAAAGCCACGTGGAACGAAAAGATGTCTTCCCTGCTCGGGTCCATGGAGACCATCATCCTGTTCGCCGTGGTTATGGCTGGATTCGTGATCGGCCTGTATTCGCCCAGTGAAGTGGGTGCGGCAGGGTCGCTCATCGCCCTGGCCTTGTATTTGGGCCGCATGGCCATGGAGCGTTTGATCTGGAAAACCGCGACAATCACCTGGAAGAACCTGCTCAAGGCCCTGTCCGACACGGTGCGGGTTTCGTGCATGATTCTCATGATCGTCACGGGCGCAGTAATCTTTGGCCGCTTTTTGGCCATTACCCGGCTGCCCTTTGCCGCTGCGGACTGGGTCTCGGCCCTGCCCATCCCCGACCCCGTGATCCTGATCCTGATTTGCCTGATCTACGTGGTCGGCGGCATGGTCATGGACGCCTTGGCACTGCTGCTCATCACCATTCCCATTTTCTTTCCCCTGGCCGACGCCATGGGCTACGACCCCATTTGGTTCGGCGTGTTGGTCACCGTGGTCACCACCATGGGCGCGGTCACTCCGCCCGTGGGCGTGAACACCTTCATCGTGGCGTCCATGGCGCCCGAAGCTTCCATGCCCAAGATATTCAAGGGCGTGTCCCTGTTCCTCATCGCCTATGTGCTCTGCGTGACGCTCATGATGTGCTTTCCGGACATAGTACTGCTGCTGCCGAATATGCTGCGCTAAGGCCCTTCCAGGATATCATCTATAGGCAGGCGGCGTTGATGGTCGGACCTGCGTAGGCCACTGCCAGAGACCGCTTGCCCAAGAGCTGCGATAACTGGTCAGCGCCCTAGGACGGAATAAAAAAGGGGACCCATGATGGGTCCCCTTGGCAATTCCATGAGGAACAAAAGGCTTATTGCAATTCGTCCCTGTTTTCATCAGTAAACAAGCTGTCAACGTTGGAAGTGTCCGTGGCTTCCAGGTCAAGGGGATAGAGCAGAAGCACGCAACGCTGATTCTCCACGCCCAATGCGCCGGGGTGGGTGTTCATGGCAACGAAAAGGTCGGTAATGCCGTCGTCGTTGACATCGTCCATACCGTAATCAACGACCGAGCCCTTGATGCGGCGGGTCTTCCAAACCAGGGTAAGGCCAACGCCGTCCCAATACATACAGTGGATTTCGCCCTGGGGAAAAGCGCGGTAGCGCTCAAAGAACTGGGAGGCAAGAGACACGGGGTGGTTGACGATAAGCTCCCAATTGGCGTCCCCGTCAAAGTTGATGGGAATCATGCGTTTGGGAACGTAGTAATTGCGGGCAATGAGTTCATCATCTTGAAACGGACCAAAGTTCGTGCTGACTTCCAAGCCAACGGAAGAACCGGAGTAGACATCCTCGGACTCGTACTGCAAGTCGCCTGTATAGGTGTAGACTTCCAAGTGGTCTTTCTTGTCGGTCAGAACAATTTTGTATCCCTCTTCCTGGGGCAGGAAGGCTATGTTAAAGGGGTTGGAACCCGGAGGCAGAGCAATGCCTTGGCCCAGGGTGTATTCGCCGTCCATTTTGACTATTTCGTGCACATCGCTTTCAAACAAGCCGTCAGGATCGCGCCTGCAACCCACCAGGGAGGGAGAGAAGTCCGGGGGACGGTTGACCACGCCGAGGTAGAGCCTGATCCTGCTGGCGACCTCGATAAAGTTGTCGTTTTGGTAATTGAGGATAAAGGACCGGGGGTAGTGGTCGTCATCAGCAGCACAAATCACGATCTCGTCGTATCCGTCACGGTTGGTGTCGATGAGGTTGATCATGATGCATTGCAGGTTGAGCGGGGTCTGGTAGGTGCCGTACTCGTGCAGTTGATTATCCGAATCAAAGCGATAGGCCGTGACGTGGTGGTCGCCCATGACCAGGACCTCGGTGCGGCCGTCCGCGTCAACGTCGCCGGTAACCGCGCTTACCGCTGCGAAAGGCAGGGAGCGGGAGCGGATGCGGCCTTCGGTGGCGGAGTCGCCGGCATAGCGGAATTGCGGATTAAGATAGTATTCCGTGTCCGCGTCTTCCTCGTTGAAGGTCAGGGCGGGGTTCAAGGTGTTGACACGCTCGCCCGAGGACTCGGAGGCAGCCACCGTGGTCCGGCCGAAATAATCGTTGTTGATGTTCACGGCAATGCGTTCCAGGGCAGGAATAAGGTCCGTGAGCGAGGCTTGGCCGGTTTGGGTTTCCATAGCGCCGTCCACGCCCTTGATTTTGATGTCCAGGCTGCATTCCTCGCCCAAGATGGTCACGCTGCCCCACACCAGGAGATCGCAGCCCAGGGCTTCCAGGGTGCTGGCAGCCGCTGCCTCGGAATCAATTTGGCTGGAAAGCACCGAGTTCATGGCACCGGTGTCCAGGGGCAACACCTTGTCCTGCCAATGCAGGCGGGAAACAAGCATGTCCTGGATGCCGTGATCAAGATATTGGTAGTCCTGGGGTCCGTTGATGGTAAAAGGAAGCACGGCAAAGTTCACGGCTTCCTGGGCCAGGGTTTTGCCCGGAGTGATCAAGGCGCACATCAAAAGGCACAAAATCGCCAGTCTCCGCACAATCATGAGGTTTCTCCTTGGGATGCCGCTGACAAGCGGTTGGAATTTAAGGATAAGATAATGAAATGACTCGTCTCGACGATTTGCTGTATAGCAGCATAGCCGTACAGAGGTAAAGCAATTATTTCCCGCCGCAGGTAGGGTTACCAGGACTTGGGAAGGACATCAAGTTGAGATTCCAAGGGTATGAAATGATGAAACGATTGTTGGTGATGCGCAGTGCATGAATCACCTGCAGAATTTATGCGAAGTTTCCGGGCCGTGACCTGGGAAAGTGGACCGGTGCTGGAGCTTCTGCATTCCCAAGGATTTTCCTCGCGCCAAGACACGTTCTGGGAGCTGGCGTTTGGTGCGGACCAGGAGCCCATGGCCTTGGGCGCGAGTTTGGCCGCGGCGTTCGGATTGCTGTACATCCAGGACCGCTCGTCCATGTTGCCGCCCCTGGCACTGAGTCCACCGCCAGGGGCCCGGGTTCTGGACATGTGCGCCAGTCCGGGCGGGAAAACCGGGATATTGAGTCTGCTGGTGGGCGAGCAGGGCTTGGTCGTGGGCAACGAACCGAACAGCAAGCGCTTGGCCACGCTACGCGCCAACTTGCTGCGCATGAACGCCGCCAACACCATCACCTGCTCCTATCCCGGCCAAGAATTGCCCTTTCATGACGAGTCCTGGGACTATATCCTGCTTGATCCGCCATGCAGCGGCTGGGGTACGGTCGACAAGCATCCTCGCGTGCGCACCTTGTGGCGCGAGGACAAGGTCAAGCCGCTTATTGGCCTGCAACGGGCTTTGCTCGCCAAAGCCGCGCGAATGCTGGCCCCGGGCGGGAAATTATTGTACTCAACCTGCACCACCAACCCGGCGGAAAACGAGGACCAAGTCATATGGGTCATTGAAGAGTTGGGCCTGGAAGTGCTGCCCTTGGAACCCTTTGCCGGATTTTCCTTTGAACGGGTCCATGGTTCGGGCCATGGACCGACACAGGGAGCCCTGCGAGTGGACGGCGAGGCCTCCATGTCCCAGGGGTTTTTCCTGGCCAAGTTCACCAAACCGGGTAAGCCTATGGAACAAGATACTTCGGAGCGATGGCGTGTGCCGCGTTCCGCCGAACAGGTGGACCCCTCTCGCCTCTCCGGCCCGGAATGTGACTGGTCGGTCCTGCCTATCGGCCGTACCGTGGTTTTCAGCGAACGGCTCATGCTATTGACCGAGACGGCCCTGGAAAGTGTTCCTCCGGAGTTGCGCTGGCAAGGATTTCCCTTGGGGCGAGTGCGCGGGAGAGAGTTTCGGCCCCATCCCCTGGCCAGGCTGCTGCTGCCTGAACCTGGAGCGCGGGACAGCCTGAACGTTGAGAGCATTGCCGGGCTTGAGGACCTCGTGGCGGGCCGAGCCCTTGTCTTGCCAGGCAAGGAAACCCGGCCCAAACAGTTGGCCCTGTTTTATCAAGACCTGGGCTTGGGTTGGGCCGTGGCCAAGGGCAGCCGGGTCCTATGGTCGGATAAAGAGAGCCGTTTCCGCCAAGGAACATCCAAGGAAGACCGGGGGAAGAGAGAAAGCGGCAAGGCCAAGCGCGCACATCGCAAGAAGCGGCCTTGACAAGTCCTTCACCATGGCGAACCATGCGCAAGATAAGTTTGCAATGAGCCAAGGAGTAATAATGATAGGCAGCTTGCGGAAATTGCAGCGTTTTTTTGACCCGGCCAGTGAACGTTCTCTGGTCCTGGCCCTTGATCATGGCGCGGCAGAGGGCATGGCTCCCGGTATCGTTGAGCGGGCCGCGCTTATTGAGGCGCTCAGCGAATGCCGGGTCCAAGGCGTGGCCCTGAACAAGGGCGCGGCCCGGTCCATGGCCACCAGGATTCCGGCTGAGTCCAACCTGGTACTGCAGCTCTCGGGCGGCACGCGGCACGGCCTGCCCCCGTACAACCGGGCTATTGTCTGCTCAGTACCCGAGGCCTTGCGTTTCGGCGCGGACGGGGTGGCTGTCCAGGTCAACATCGGCAATGACTTGGAAGACCGAATGCTTTCGGATCTAGGCGCGGTCACCGAGGAAGCCCACCAATTCGGCTTGCCCGTGCTGGTGTCGATCTACGCCGTGGGCGGGCAGATCGTGAACGAGTTCGACCCCAGCCTCATTGCCCACTCCATTATCCTGGGCGGCGAGATGGGCGCGGACCTCATTTGTGTGCCGTATTCAGGCGAGCCCGAGAGTTTTTCCCTGGCCATTGCCTCGTGCCCCATGCCTGTGCTGGTGACCGGCGGCCCCAGACAACCCGACTGGAGCGGGTTCCTGACCCTGACCAGGGAAGCTTTGGACTGCGGCGCGGCAGGCGTGTTCGTGGGCCGCAATGTGGTCCAGCACGAGGACCCGCTCAGTGCACTCAAGGAATTGGCTGGATTGGTGCACGCCAAGGAATGATCCTGGAGGCGATCATGGAAAAAGTGAACCTGGAAAAGAAATTCGCTCTGTTCAATGAACACTGGTCGCCCAAGATCGTGGGCGAGCTCAACGAATCCTACATCAAGCTGGCAAAAATTCAGGGCGAATTTGTCTGGCACAAGCACGACAACGAAGACGAGATGTTCTTCGTGGTCAAGGGCCGCCTGGTCATCCGCTTCCGGGACAAGGACGTGGTCCTCAATCCCGGTGAGTTCCTGATCATTCCCAGGGGCGTGGAACATATGCCCGTGGCCGATCAGGAGGTCTGGATCATGCTCGTGGAACCCAAAACCACGGTCAACACGGGCGACGTGCAGGACGAAAAGACGCAGACCCAAGAGCAGAGGATATAACGGCTTCCTCGGCTAAAGCGGCTGCGGCTCAAGCCAGGCATCACGCGCTACCGGGCACCATCTTCAAGGCGACAACCAAAACGGCATCATTCGAGTATTCTTGCGGAAATCATTCCGACCACGTCATCGTGCGAGGGGGCAAACCATGGCCACGATATATTTGGATGATCTTGAGAAGCACAAACATCTGGATTGCCGGCCAATCCTGATGACCAAGAGCGCCATTGTCGACTTTGCCAGGGAGTTCGATCCCCAGCCCTTTCATATTGACGAAGGAGCTGCCGGCCAATCCATGTTCAACGGACTGGTGGCCTCGTCGTTGCACACGCTTTCGGCGTGCACCCGCGTTGTGGTGGAAGCGCAGCAAGGAGTGGCGGTCATGAGCGGCGTGGGCATGGAGGAAGTGAAGATGTTCCTCCCGGTTCGTCCGGGCGACACGTTCACTGTCCAGGCAGAGTGGACCGATCTCAGACCTTCCAGAAGCAAACCTGACCGGGGGTTCGCCACGCTGAAGTGTTCAGTGGCTAATCAGAGGGGGGAGCAGGTGCTGGAATATGGCTACAGGTACTTGATCGCCCGCAACGTGGAGAACTGATGCGGGCTTGATGGCCGACGCCTGGAGCCACAGGCCTTGAGCAGGCAAAAATCCCCTTATTCCGCCTCTTCCTTGAGCGCTTTCATGGCGTCGGAATAGGCTGTGAATACATCCTCGCGGTTCAGGATGCCAATGACGTTGTTTTCGGAATCCAGCACCGGGATCTGGCCCAGATCCGTGTCCACGAATTCCAGCAAAGCGGAATACAGGTCATAATCCAATCGGACGTAGGCGGGCGGGCGGCAGATGTCCTTGACCCGGATCACGTCGTAGAGCCCGTCCTCAAAGAGCACCTGGCGTACGTCGTGCATGGAGAGCACGCCCGTGAACTTTTCCTCGTCGTTGAGCACGGGGAAGTTGAAATCATTGGTCACGGCAAGGATGTCGGTCAGTTCCTTGAGTGAGGTGCGTTCCTTGAGCGTAATCAGGTTCTCGGGCCGGTAAAAATCCCTGACTTGCAGCATTTCCAGCACATTGGTGGTTTTGTCCGAGGCATGGGCAGGCGAGTCGAATTTGTTGTCCACCTGGTATTCGTACAGGGAAATTTTCCTGTTCAGTACCAAACACAGGGCCGAGGACAACATGAGCGGGGCCAGTAGGCCGTAGCCCTGGGTCAGTTCGCAGACCATGAGCAGGGGGCCGATGGGCGCGTTGGCCACGCCCGCGAAAAAGGCGGCCATGCCCACAAGCACGTAGCCCCCGGGTTGGGTCACGATGGTGGGGTAGAGCATGTTGCCGATGTAGCCCACCACGCCGCCGCTCATGCCGCCAACGAACAGGGCGGGCGCGAACATGCCGCCGCTCATGCCCGAACCCAGGGTCAGGGACGTGGCAATGGTCTTGCCGATGATGATCATGAAGATCAGGGTCAGCTCCAGGTTGCCCAGGATGGCGTGTTCCAGCCAGCCGTAGCCGCCGGAAAGCACCTGGGGAAAAGCCATGCCCAGAAGGCCCATGCCCAGGCCGCCGATGCCCGTGGTCAGGGTGATGCCGATCTTTTCCCGCAGCGGCAGGAACACCTTGGTCTTCAGGAAAAAGAAAGTCTTGACGTAGAACTGGCCCGTAAAGGCGCAGAACAGGGCCAGGACAATGTAGAACGGCAGTTCCTGGGCCCGGGTGAAGATGAATTCGGGAATGCCGAAGATGGGTTCCGTACCGAAAAACACGGTGAACATGGTGTAGGCCACCACGGACGAGAGCACGGCGGGCAGGACCGCTTCGGCCTCGAAGTCTTCTAAATATATGACCTCAATGGCGGTGAGTGCGCCGCCCAAGGGCGCGCGAAAAATCGCGCCCAAGCCGCCTGCGGCTCCAGCCAGGAGCAGGATGCGCCGTTCCCGGGCCGAGAGCCCGAGCCGCTGCGAAAGCCAGGAGCCGATGCCTGCGCCGATTTGGGAGATGGGGCCTTCGCGGCCCGCGCTGCCGCCCGTGGAAATGGTCAGGATCGAGGTCACGCCCTTGATGATCGGCACCAAGGGCCGGATCACGCCGCCCTGGCGGTGAAAGGACTTGATCATGGCGTCCGTGCCGTCGGTTCCGCTGTCCTTGGTCTCGGGGATGAAGCGGCTGACCAAAAAGCCCGTGAGCAGCCCAACGGAGCAGGTCAGGATGGGGATCATCCAGGGCCGGTACTTGCCGGGATGGGCCGCAAACAGGTCCTCGCCCTCGGGCAAGGGGGAGTCAATGCCCGCGATCTGGCCCACGAACAAGTGCTTGAAATATTCAATACCCAGGAAGAACAGGGTGGCGGCAATGCCCGCCAAGAGTCCGACGCCCACGCCCAGGGTCAGCCAGCGCACCGCGCTGATATTGCGGTACGAGCGAACAGTCTCCACCCAGATCCTGGCCAAGGGCCACAGGACCGAGTTCTTGTTGCGCAAACTCTTGAGAACCTTGGGTTTGCGTCGTGGTGGCGTGGGGGAACTCACGGGGTATTGGGCAAGAGGGGGTTTTCGATCTGCGCTTCAGGGGACTCCAGGATGCGCCTGCCCAAGGCCACGTCTTCGCGGATGCGCGCGGTCAGCTCCTCGATGCCGGAAAACTTCTTTTCGTCGCGCAGGCGCTGCACAAAATGTACGCGCATTTCATGGCCGTAAATGTCCTCGTCAAAGTCCAGGATATGGGCCTCAACGCTTAAGTCTTCATTGCCAAAGGTGGGGTTGACCCCGATGTTGGCCACGGCGGGCAGGAACCGGTGCTCCAACTGGACCCAAATGGCGTACACGCCCTTCTTGGGGTAAACCTCGTTTTGCAGCTTGAGGTTGGCCGTGGGGAAGCCCAGCAAGCGCCCGCCCCGGTTGCGGCCGTGCACCACGCTGCCGCGCACAACGTAAAAGCGGCCCATGAGCGCCTTGACCGGCCACACGTCCCCGGCTTGGATCAGGTCCCGGATCCGGGTGGAGCTGACAATGGCGCTGTCGATGATCACCGGGTCCAAGCGCTCGGCCTGATACCCGTGCTTGTCGCCCAGGGACGAAAGCAGTTCGAAGTTGCCCTTGCGGCCCTTGCCAAAGGAATAATCGTAGCCCACGATGAGTTCCTTGGTGTTGAGCCAGTCCGCCAGGTAAGTGGCCACGAACTCCTCGGGAGATAGGGCCGCCATTTCCTTGGTGAAGTTGAGCAGCAGGGTCAGATCCACGCCAAGGGATTCCAGAATATCCAGTTTTTGTTCGCGCACCGTGATGAACGGGGCCACGTTGGGGCCCACCAGCACCTTGAGGGGATGGGGGCAGAAGCTGACCACCACCGAGGTCATATTGCGGGCCTTGGCCTTTTGGATGGCGCGGTTGATGAGCTTTTGATGGCCCTTGTGCACGCCGTCGAAATTGCCGATGGTCACGCAAGAACCACGTGAAAGGTCTAGGGATATTTCTTGTCGTTCGCGGGCGATTTCCATGGCGGCGGGGGCTCTTGGTTGGGGTGCGGATGGGTCTCGTGAACTGTCGAGCCTTGTTAGGTACCGGAAATGGCAGTGTGGTTCAAGGGGAAAAATGGATAATGATGGAAGGGTATTACAAAAAAAGGGTCGGCGCCTGGAGATTTTCTGCTTGCCAAGGCCAAGGGGATGGGTATATGGTTCCAAATTGCGTTGCCGAAGTGGTGGAATTGGTAGACACGCTAGGTTCAGGGTCTAGTGGTCGCAAGGCCGTGGGAGTTCGAGTCTCCCCTTCGGCACCACGCCAAAAAATCAGGCCGCTCCTTTTCAGGGAGCGGCCTTTTTTGGTGGGGTCAACTCCAGCTAGGGAACGCTGTCATAAGGACTGACCACAATCTCTCCCTGCTCGTTGCCGGAAAAATCGTTGTTCCTGAGCACAAGAATATCCTCGGCAGGCAACTCTCCAGTGCCGAATCCCTAGATATACACCCCCCAGTAGTTGCTGTGACAGACATTACCTTCCACAACATATCCCTGAATATTCTGATTGTCTTCATTGCTGATTTCCAGGCCAGGACCCAGGTTGCTGTAAAACAAGTTATCCCTGACAACTACGTTGCCGCCTCCGTCCAGCCAAAGGCCGCCGTCCCACCACCCGTCGATGCTCGCGTCCAAGTCATTGGCGTACACTGTATTGCCCTGCACCAGGATGTTGAAGCTGTCCTCCACCAGGATGCCGCCGCCAATGTTGTGGTGGGACACATTGTCAAGGATCCGGCTGTCAGCGCACCCGTACATGTTGATGCCCGTGCCCATGAGCAGTTCGCCCTGGGGCTTGGGGCCGTTGCCCGAGGTCTCGCAGTCCTTGACCAGGCAATCCGTGGAGTTTTCCAGGAACAAACCGTAGCCCTCGAATTCCCAGTCCGTTAGCTGGACACAACAGCCGTTGTCGCGCGCCGAAATATTTTCCAAAGTAATTCGAGTGGATTGGGTAAAACCCACAGCCAAGTCTGTATACCCCGTGAACACAAGATGGCGTATAGTCAGGTTGGCGCAGTCCTCGCACCACAAGCCAATGGCATGGACGCCTTGGCCGTCGAAAACGGGCGGGTCCAAGCCGGGTTGGCCTTCGATCACTATAGGCTCGCCATGGTCCTGGCCGAGTTTCTCCAGCACCAACGCCTCGGCATACGTTCCGGGCCGAATACGGATGGTGTCGCCGGGACGGGCGGTTTCCAGGGCGCGGTTAAGGGTAGCAAAAGGAGTTTCCAGGGAAATCCCGGAGTTGTTGTCGCTGCCTGTTGTGGAAACATACCACACGGTGGGTTCGCGAGCCTGCGTCGCATCAGGGCCAACCAAGCATAAGGCCGTTACAATGGCCAGGCACAGGACGGTCTTTGGCAACGGGTTCATGAGGCCGTCTCCTTGTTGAAAGGACATATGGATGGGCTACGCTCCGCAAACAAGCAAAGCTTGGGACACCCCATAGGCATACCCCGCTCGGGAAGGAGAAAAATCCCACAGTGTCTTGCTTTGGCATAACAAATTCAGTAACAAATCAATATCAAGAAACTTTTTCCGTGCACAACGAGTGTGAATATACACCGCAGCAACGAGGAGAGCATGGACGACTACCAAGTGCTCATCAAAGACAGCGTACTTATCGTCAAGCCACCGGAAGAACTGGCCTATGACGTGGCGCCCCGGCTCAAGGCCGAAGTGGAGGCTGTGCTCCAAGCCGAGGATGTTGCCCAACAAGTGTCCGAGGTTCAGGTGGAGCTGAACAAGACAACGTTCATGGATTCCACGGGCATCAGCGTGCTGGTGCTGATCCAAAAAGAGGCGTCCCAGGCCGGGATAGCAGTGCGCCTCATCAAGCCCAGGCAGGAGGTCGTCAAGATTCTCAAGCTGGTGGGGCTTATCAATTTTTTCCAAATTCAAGAGTAGCCTCGGCACGGCATGGTCTTTACTCGTCTGGGGGCGAGCGGCGAGGCTCGATTTGATATTTCTTCTCAATCGTTGTTTCAAACCCCAGCTTTTGCTACAAAGTTGGTCGGTTTTTTTTATTAGGAATGATGGCTGTTTCGCATTGAGCAACGCATGATTCACGCTCGGGAGGGGGGCATGAAGCTCTTTGGCGACCTGTTCCATAGAGGCGCGGACAAGGAAATCCTTATCTTTCCCAAACTCGGCCCAGCCAATGAGTCGACCCGCAAATCCGTGCACCTGGTGGGCGACGTGGCCGGGACCCCGCTGATCAAGAATTGCCTGAACATGGGCGCGGAAACCGTGCGCGCACTGGCTCCGGAATTGAGCAAAACCGATCCGGAACCAGGAACCACGCACCTGGTGATCGTGGGCGCGGGCGCCGCCGGGCTGGCCGCGGCCATGGAAGCCCGGGCCCAAGGCCTGTCCTACATTATTATTGACCAGACCCGGCCCTTGGACACCATTGAGCGTTTCCACAAGGGCAAGCCCATATTCGCCGAGCCCTCGACCATGGACAACACCAGCCGCCTCTGGTTCGGGGAGACCAGCAAGGAGGAGTTGCTGGCCGCATGGCATGACCAGCTCGCGCGGGAAAACATCGAGGTGCGTTGCCCCTGTGTGATGCAGGATATCATGGACCGGGACGGCCAATTGGTGGTGAAGACCAGCCAGGGGGAATATCCCTGTTTGCGGGTGATTCTGGCCCTGGGCAAGCAGGGCGAACCCCGCCGCTTGCGCATCCCCGGCGAGGACCTGGCCAAGTGCCGGACCTCCCTGTCCGATCCCGACGACTTCACTGACCAAGACGTGGTGGTGGT
>QZKZ01000018.1 GCA_004796465.1 Desulfovibrio sp. | reverse complement strand
TTGGGATGGATTGCGATGAGGATGTTGTCAAGCAGGCAGAGTCCAATATTGCGCGATGGGGACTGTCCGATCGTTTCAAGGTTGTTCTGGGAGACATTAAAGAATATGATATCCAGGGTGATGGACCGTACGACTACATATCCTTGTACAACATCCTTTACTACTTTACTCCTGATGAACAAGTTGTCTTGCTGGAGAAACTGCGCGCAAACCTGTCAAATGCCGGTAGGTTGGCAATAGTCAATACGACACAAAGCAATGGAAAAGACGCCATGGCGGCAAATCTTAATCTCGTGAATTGCTCGCTTAAGGGAGTTTACGCGGTTCCCCACTTGCAGCACATTCAGAAGATATTGTCGGAAACAGGGTTCAAGCAGGTCAAGACCACGCAGTTGCTGCCGGGAAGTACAGTGTATTGCATCCTCGCAGAGTAGCAGCTCCATGGTCCAGCCCTGCACCGTCCTTTACGCCAGGTCCTCGGGGTATTCCCCATGCTTGAAGGCCCGGTGCCAAAGGGCCCGCATTTCAGGCGTGGTGATATCCAGGGCTTCCATGATCTTCAGGGTGAACTCGATGCTGCCCAAGCCGCTGGCCGTGGTGATGTGCCCGTCCGTGACCGCGAGTTCAGCAATGTAATCCTCCTGGCTGGTGGTGCCCGGAGCGTTGTCCTGGAGGTACTTCAAGGAATTGGAAGTGTGCTTCTTGCCCTGGAGCACGCCAGCCTTGGCCAGGACCGTGGAGGCGGCGCAAATGCCCGCCATGGGCACCTGCTTGCTGTCCAGTGCTTGCAGAAACGTGTGGATCTCTTGCTTGGGGTAGGCGTTTTCCCACATCATGCCGCCGGGCAGGATAAACAGCAGCACGTCGTCAATATCCACGTCCGCAAGGAGCATTTCCGGTTGGACGCGGAGGCCGCCCATGGACAGCACGGGCTCGGTCGTGAAACCCACGGTCACGACCTGTAAGTTGCCAATCCGTCTGAGCTCGGCGAGCACATACCCGATTTCCCAGTCCGCGTAGGTGTCGAACAGCAGCACATAGGCCTTTTTCATGGCTTTCTCCTTTGTGGACGCGTCAGGGTCAGGAGCATCGAGTGGAAGGGGGCGGGCCTCACAGGCAGGGCCCACCTTCGCATTACCTGGTGCAAGCCTTGAGCACGAACTTTCCGAATTGCCTGAGTCCGCCGTCCGGGCCAGGCTTGTTGACCATTCCATGGGCATGGTGGTGGAGGACTTCAAAGCCGCGTTCTTCCATGAGCGCGGCCAATTCTTCCGGGACGAATCCGTGGTGGGGCACGGCTTTGTCGCCGTGAAAACTGCCGTCTTCAGCCAAAAGCTCGCCGATGATCAGGGCCGCTCCGGGCTTCATCACAGCATGCATGTCCGTGAAAAGCTTGGGCAGATCGTCGACGTGATGGAGCGCCATGGAGGAAAAGACGAGATCAAGGCTGGTCTTTTCCACGGCCTTGCCCAGGGGCGCCGAAGAGACGACCACGTTGGCGATGTTCTCGCTGTCGAGCTTGCTGCGAAGCACCGCGAGCATTGCCTGGGAACTGTCCACCATATACAGCTTCTTGACTCTAGGGGCTAATCGCAGCCCTATCAATCCAGTCCCGCACCCAAAGTCCATGGCCACGGTTTCCGGTGTGAACGCAAAGAGTTTTTCCACTTCCCTGGAAAACTCCTCGGCCATTCGAACCCGTTCTGGATTGTCATCCCAGGTTGTGGCGGCCTCGCCGAACATGTCGTCGGACATGGTTTGTCTCCTAATTGGCTGTACAGTTAGAAAATGTAATCGTAGCGGCCCGGGCTTGCCATGCGGTGGTTTGTTGCGTCAGCTGTTTCGCTATCATGATCCGTATTCCTCTTCCACCAGGCAAAAAGTCCAAGGATATGGTTTTGACCAACCCCTATCAACGCTGCTGTGGACAGCATTTACCTTCTTTTCATGGCAAAAAGTGAAATTGAGCTGTTGACACTGTCGAGTTTAGCAACTAAACACTCCCCATGAACGAGCTGCACCAGGCCATATTCGCGGGACTCAAGCGAATCGTGGACAAGATTATTTTTCTGGGCAAGCGCAAGATGTTCGAATTCCAGGGGAAGGCCTTTTATCCCTCTGAAGTCCACTTGCTGCTGGCGCTCAAGGAATTCGGGACCACAAACACGACCCGCATTGCCGAGTCCCTGGGCATTACCAAGGGGGCTATTTCCCAGACCGTGACCCGGCTCGTGGCCAAGGATGTGCTGAGCAAAACCCGGGACACCGCCAACAAGAACGAGTTGACCCTGCACTTCACCTCCTTTGGCCGGGACGCCCTGGCGCACTATGAACACCTGGTCCAAGCCTTGACCGCTAAACATGCCGAGATCCTGGCAAGGTTTACCGACCAGGAGCAGCACGCCATTAGACGGTATTTGCAAGAGGTGGACACGATTATTCTCGCAAACGAGTAAATTTTTTTGGCCCTAGAGTTTAGTATCTAAACACAAGAACCAACCCAAAAAGGAGCAGTACCATGACAGAGACCAAGACGCTCAACACCATGCGTTCCGTGGCCAAGGCCCAGGAATTCCAACAAACTGGTCGTAAACTGAAGCGCAAGATCCAGACCTATGAAAAGCACTTCTCCCATCCAGCAGAGGATGTGTTTTACCAGTTCTGCCCCACGCGGGAACTGGACTGGATCGACGGCTGGGATTGCGAGCTCGTCTACACCACCACGGGATATGTGGAAAAGGACTGCATCTTCACCACGGCTGCGGACAACTATATCGGCCCTGGCCTGTGGATATTCACCAACTATGTTCCCAATGAACGGTTGGAGCTCGTGCGCATCCTGGGCAACGATGTGGTCATCCACTTCAGGATCCACCTCCGCGACAATGGCGACGCCACGTCCACCGGGGTCTGGCACCTGACCTTCACGGCCCTGAACGAGCAGGGCAACCAAGTCGTCGACAACCTGCCCGAGCGTATCCAGGAGTTGGAGCAGGCCATTGACGGGCTTGAGTATTTTCTTACTGAAGGAGAGCTGATGCGTAACGTGGCGTAGGGCGTTTCGAGGAAAGTAGATTCACAGGGGGGATGGCGACATCCCCCCAACTGAATTTCTTTGGAAACGATTCAGGCCCCTTGAGGGAAAAGTGTCCCAAGATGCGTGGACTTCCAGCACAGAATTCCCGGCTGACCCAAGTCAACAAACAACACCGCTACCCGCCCAAATTCCCCTTCTTGCCGCACGCTTCGCAGGTGCCGTCAAAGCGCAGCTCCACATTGTGGATGTGGTGGGGCAGGTTGGGGCTGATGGCCGCGAGATCAAGGGGTGCTTGGTCGCGGCTCAAGCACTGCATGGTGTTGCAGGACGTGCAGTAGAAATGGATGTGCGTGGGGTTGTGCTCCGGCGTGCCAAAGCAGTAGCGGAAGGTGCGGTCGCCTGCGCTGTGGCGGAAGATGAGCTGCTTGTCCACGAGCAGGTCCAGGGTGCGGTACAGGGTGACCTTGTTCATGATCCCGGCCAGCCGCTGCAGCAGCTCGGGCGCGCTCAGGGTGGAGGATTCGCGGGCCAGGAGCAGCAGCACCTCGACCCGGTGCGGGGTGGGGTCGACCCGGGCCTGTTCGAGCATGCGTATGGCGTCGCCCTGGCTGAAGGGAGCGGAAGGGCTCACGGCTCCTCCTGGTGGTGCGGGCGAAACAGGGTGCGCAGCAGCCATCCCAAGGATATGACCAGGAAATAGGCCATAGCGGCCACCGCGATGATTGCCGCTCCCGAACTGATGTTGAAGACGAACGAGAAGAACAGGCCGAGCAGGCAAAAGGCCAGGCTCCACATGACCGCGAAGAACATCATGGCCCGCAGGGAAGACGAATGGCGGCCCGCCAGGGACGGGGGGATGGAGACCAGGGCAATGACCAGGATCAGCCCCACCACCCGGATGATCATCACCACGGTCAGGGCGACCAAGCCCAGGAGCAGGAAGTGGAGAAAGGCCACGGGCGCGCCCCGCGCCGAGGCGAACTCCCGGTCGAATGACAGGGCCAGGAAGTCTTTATAAAAGAAAAAAACCAGGACCAGGATGATCAGGTTCAGTCCGGCCATGAGGTACAGGTCGTCGGTGCCCACGGCCAGGATCGAGCCGAACAGGTAGCTCATGAGGTCCACGTTGTAGCCCGGGGTGAGGTCGAGCAGGATCACGCCCAGGGCCATGCCCGAGGCCCACAAAACACCGATGACCGTGTCCGAGCGCTCGCGGTGGGTCAGGGTCAGGGCGCCCATGGCCAGGGACCCTGCCAGGGTGAAGCCCACGGTTGTCGGCAGCACGGGCGTCCCCAGGAAAAAGGCCAAGCCCACGCCGCCGTATGCCGTATGCGCCACGCCGCCCGCCAGGAACACCAGCCGGTTGACCACCACCAGGGAACCGATCACCCCGCAGGCTACGGCCGAGAACAACGCGGCAAACAACGCGTTCTGCATGAACCCCATGGAGAGGGAATCCAGGAAAAATCCCAAGGACTCAGTCATGGCCGTGGCCTTCACGACCGGCATGGTCGTGCTGGGTCAGCACCGGGGCCGTGGCCAGCACGCCGGACACCGAGTCGATGTACTCGCCCATGGGACAGGTGTGGCCGTGCGCGCCGTAGAGCAGGGTCAGCATCTCAGGCGTGAACTCGGGCTTGGAATTGTGCAGCAGGGTGTGGTTGACGCAGGCCACGGACGAGACCTTGGCCGCGGTCACGCTCAGGTCGTGGCTGACCACCACGATGGTCATGTCCTGGCCCAATTCGGCAAGCATCTCGTAAAAGCAAAACTTGCCGTGGGGGTCGATGTTGGAGGTGGGCTCGTCAAAGATCAACAACTCGGGATTGGAAGCCAGGGCGCGGGCCACGAGCACCCGCTGGCGTTGGCCGCCCGAGAGCGCGTCCATGCGGCGGCGCTCCAGGTCGGCCACGCCCACGCGGGCCAGGGCCTGGCGGGCCAGGCTTTTTTCCTTGCGGGTATGGGTGAAGCCGGACAGCCGCGAGCCCGGCAAGCCCATAAGCGCTACCTGGAGCACGGTAATGGGAAAGCCGGGCTGCAGGTCGGCGTATTGGGGCACGTAGCCCATGCGCGCGCGGGCGTTCTTGGGCGAGCGGCCGAACACGCGCACCTCGCCGGAGTCCGGCGTGAGCAAGCCCAGGATGAGTTTCAACAGCGTGGTCTTACCGCCGCCGTTGGGCCCGACCACGGCCAGGAAATCGCCCTGATGCACGCACAGGTCGACCTTTTCCAACACAGGCGCGTCCGTGTAGGCAAAGGATACCTTGCTGACTTCAATGACCCGTTGCATGGCCTTTCTTTACCGTATTCCCGGCCACAACTCCACCTACTGCATGGCCTGGGCCATGGCTTCCGCTGCCGAGCGCATGTTGGCGGGCCAGTCCTCGGCCAGGGGGTCGAGCACGACCACGTGTGCGCCGATTTCTTCGGCAATGGTGCGCGCGGTTTGTTCCGACATCTGGGGCTGGACAAAGATCACGCGCACCTGGTTTTCCTGGGCGTGCTCAACGACTTCGGCCAGTTCCCGGGCGCTGGGTTCGCTGCCGCCCACTTCCACGGGCACCTGGCGCAGGTGGTACTCATGGGCGAAATAGCCCCAGGCCGGGTGAAAGACCATGAAATGGCGCTTGTCCTCGGGAATGGGATCGAGTTGGGCGCGCACGTCCTGGTCCACATTGGCGATTTCCTGGGCCAGCGCGTCGAAGTTGGCTTGGTACGCGGCCGCGTTGTCCGGGTCTGCCTCCATGAGCCCGGCCAGGATCGCCTCGGCCATGGCCAGGGCCGGGGAGGGCGCGAGCCAAATGTGCGGGTCCAGGGTGCCGTGGTCATGGCCGTGTTCGTGATGAGCGGCCTCGTCATGGTGTTCACCATGTTCGTGGTGTTCGGCCTCTTCATGATGCCCGGCCTCGTCATGATGTTCGCCGTGCTCGTGGTGTTCAGCTTCCTCGTGCTGCTCGCCGTGTTCGTGGTGTTCGCCTTCTTCGTGATGAGCGGCTTCCTCATGCTGCTCGCCGTGTTCGTGGTGCTCGCCTTCATGATGCCCGGCTTCCTCGCCGTGGTGCTCGCCGTGCTCACCCGCCTCACCGTGGTCGTGATGGTGCGCGGCCATGGGCAGCTTGTGGATGTTCTCGTCCGAATGCACCAAGAGCATGTCCGGGTTGGCTTCTTGGAAACGCTCCAGCCAGACATCCTCGAAGTTGACGCCTATGGAGAAATACACGTCCGCTTCGGCCAGGGCCGCCATTTGCTGGGGCCGGGGTTCGTATACGTGGGGGTCGCCGCCCGGCTCGACCATGACCGTGACGTTCACGTGCTCCTGGCCAATGGCCTGCACAAAGTATTGCTGGGGCAGGATGGACACGGCCACGTTCAAGGGTTCGGTGGACTCGGCAGCAGTCACGACCGGGGCCAGGGTCAGGCAAAGGCCCAACAGCCACAAGGAAATCACTGATTTTCTCATGATGGTCTCGCTTTCCTCTCGCTAGGTTCTGGGGGATGCAACTCAGTTGCAGGAAAATGCAACAGAGTTGCATGGAAAAGTCAAGACAGGAATATGCAGCATGGACACAGGCTTGGCACGGGGCCTGCAACTCCGGGGCAAACGGCGGGTTTTGCCGTCGGTCCTTTGACCAGCCGGGTGTTTTCCTTGACCCGAACCGGCCAGGGGGCGTAGGATCAGGGCATTGCAATGAGTACCACACTACCGAGCCGAGCCACGGGAGCATCATGAATAAAATCCTTGCCCAGGACGAGGTGGACGCCCTTTTGCGGGGGCTGTCCGGTGGAGAAGTCGAAGCGGAGTCCGATATCCCGGATGATGATTCCGGGATCGTGCCCTTTGACCTGGCCAACCAGGACCGCATCATCCGGGGCCGCATGCCGGTCCTGGAGATCGTGAACGACCGGTTTTCCCGGCTGTGCACCAATGCCTTGTCCAACGCCGTGCGCAAGCGCGTGGAGCTCAACCCCATCTCCATCGACATGACCAAGTTCGGGGACTTCATGCGCTCCTTGCCCGTGCCCACCTCCATCAACATCTTCAAGATGGAGCCGCTTCGGGGCAACGCCATCGTTGTCGTGGACTCGCGCTTGGTTTTCGCCCTGGTGGAGAACTTTTTCGGCGGGTCCGGCTCCCAGCCCAAGATCGAGGGCCGCGAGTTCACCCGCATTGAGCAAGCCATTGTGGACAGGGTCATCAAAATCGCCCTGGATAATATGGAAGAATCCTGGCGTCCCGTGCACGAGGTCAACCTCGAACTGGTGCGCTCGGAGATCAACCCGCAGTTCGCGGCCATTGTCCCGCCCAGCGATGTGGTGGTGGTCATCACATTCGAGGTGGAACTGGAAAACGCCATTGGCTCCCTGGTCGTGTGTTTGCCATACGCCACCATCGAGCCCATCCGCTCGAAGCTGCACGCCAGTTTCCAGACCGAACGTTTGGAGATCGACCATGCCTGGGTCTCGCGGCTCAAGGAGCGGCTCCTGGAAACGCCCGTGGAGATGCTGGTGCGCTTTGGCCGCTCCAAGATCACGGGCCGCCAGCTCATGAAGCTGCAAAAGGGCGACATCCTGCTCCTGGACACGGACACGGACGCGCTCATCGAAGGCGAGATCGAGGGCGTCAAGAAGTTCCACGGCATCGCGGGCACGGTCAAGGGCTCCAAGGCCTTTCAGGTGATCCGCGAGGAGGAGCCGCGCTACGCCTAGCAGGCCAATGAAGAAGCACCATCTACCTCTGCTCTTTTCATTTGCAAGGCTTGAAGGCTCGCCTCACAGCTGAAGGTCTGCGTCACAGAAAAAAAGCCCAAGACGCTTATGTATGTTAACTACAATGCGCCTTGGGCTTGTTTCGTTCCAGCTCTGCCATCCACACCCCCAAGATTCGTGGTGCTCGCCTCAGGGTTGAATGTTTGCCCCTTTTGTCTGAACGATTTATCGTCAACTCCTTGAGTTCACGGCGGCAAGACCAGAGACACGGAAGGGAGCGGACGCCATGCCCGAAGGAAAGGGACGCACATCAGTCAGGCCGGGCTCTCTGAGAGCCCGGATGTCAGGGATGACGGCCAAACACTGTGCGGTGGTCAGTGGCTTGTCCCTGGCGGCCAGCTTGCCGGTCTGGATTCTCGCGTTCAAGGCAGCCTCCTGGAGCGGCGATGACAGGAACTTGGACGCCTTCCGTACTTCATTTCTTGGATTGGGGACGCTGATTGGGCAGTTGCTGGTTGCCCTCATGCTGCTTGCGGTCCTCATTCTCATGCATAAGGGTTGGTCCCGCTTCCAGAGAGTTTCGTGTGCTTTGCTCCTGCCGGCGCCCATTCTTTCCACGCTGCTGGCCATGGCATACGGCTTCGCGATTGTTGGCTGAATCATCCCACACGGGGTTGCCGCGACAACCTCCATAGCTGCATGAGGGATTTGGAGCCCCCTATTCATCCCCCAAATAGGCCCGCGGTTTCCTACATAACCGCTTCCGGCGACCTGGCGTGCTCGGACGGGGGCATGCCAAAGTGGCGTTTGTACTCCCGGCTGAACTGGGCCATGCTGTTGTAGCCTACCATGGCCCCGGCCTCGCTCACGCTGCGGCCTTCCAGGATGTAGCTCTGGGCCCGGTTCAGTTTGATGGACTTGGCGTATTGCAGGGGCGAGAGGTGCATCACTTCCTTGAACTTCTTGTGGAACCCCGAGGCGCTCATGTTCACGATGGCGGCCAGTTCCTCCACGGCCACGGGCTTGTCCAGGTTCCGGTGCACGTGGTCAACCGCCTTGGATATCTGCTGAATCTGGCCGCGTTGCTGCAACATGGTCGCCAAGGCCCCGCCGCGCTCGTGGCTGATGATCCGGAAGTAGATCTCGTCGATAATGGCGTCGCCGAGCACCGCGGCCTCGGCCGGGTCCTTGAGGCAGGTCAGCAGCCGGATCACCGCGTCCATGAGCTGGGCATTGATGGGGCCGGAAACAATGCCCGAGACATTGCCGGAGCCGGACTTGGCTGGAGGGGCTTCCCCCCTGTCCATTTTGAGCAGGAGCTTGGTAAGACGGTTGCTGTCCAAGAGAATAGCCATTCCCAAGAGGGGCTTGTCCGGGCTGGCCTCGATCACTTCGCATTCAAAGGGCATGGGCGCGAACACCGCCATGAAGTTGCCCGCGCTGTAATTATACTGGCGGCCTTCCAGGTGGATGTGCTTTTTGCCTTGCGCGCCGAAAATGAAACCGGGCTCGTAGACTTGGGGTTTGCACCCGTAGGTGTGCGTCACCCGAAAGGTCACGAGTTTGTCGATGGGCGCGGGAAATATGCCCTCTTCGGGCGCGAGTTCCTCCAGCAGGCGAACAAAGTTGGGCATTCCTTGTGGTTGCTCAGACATGGCAGGCTCCTGTTCGTGTTTTTTTCCCTATAGCAAAGGACATGGGCAAGAAAAACACACTTCTCCAGGTTTGAAGAGTTTTGTGCAAACAATAAACGCTTTTGTGTGTTTGAAAGTGCAAACCGCCGGGGTAAAGGGGTAATCGTGAATGGAGCGCCCGCTGCGAACCCTTTGGCGGAGCGCGTGAACTTATTGGACTGGGGAGGAACCATGGCTCACAAGGAAACGCTTCAGACGCATCAACCCGGACTGTCCCGCAGGGCGTTCATGAAGACCGTGGCTGTTGGCGGCGGTATCCTCGTGCTGGGACAGGGCTGGGATGTTTTTTCCGTGGCCCGCGCCCAGGAGGGCGGCGCGGAATACACCATGATCCTGGTGGACTACTCCAAGTGCACGGGCTGCCGCACCTGCGAAACAGCCTGTTCGTCGTACAACCATCCCCAAGAGGTGGGAGGCGAACGCATGCCGGGTCTGGGCAATCCGTATTTGTCCAACATCAAGCTGTATCCCTACAACCCCGACGCCGACGTGGCCGCCGTGTGCGCCATGTGCCCGGACAATCCCTGTATTGAGGCCTGCCCGGTGGAGCCTGACCCGGCCACGGGATACCGCGCCTTGTACCGCCATCCCGAAACAGGGGCGGTTACCAGCGATCCCGAGCGCTGCATTGGCTGCGAGAGCTGCGCCGATGTCTGCCGGGTCGGCGTGATCACGCCCAATCCCGAGAACTCCCGGCCCGAGCGCATGTGCACTCTGTGCGACGGCGATCCTCAATGCGTGGCAATGTGTCCCTTTGGCGCGCTGACCCACGTCACGGTGGACACGAGCCGGGACCTGTACGCCCTCAAGCCCGACCAAGTGGCTGAGCAACTCATCGGCCAGTGGTACGGCGGCGTGGAATAACTCAAGGGAGGAAAAACAACCATGACATCATTTCCTGGATATACTGGTACGATTCTCAACATCGACTTGAGTTCGGGCAGGATCGAAAAGACGCCCCTCAGCCCGGAGGACGCGGCAAACTTCATCGGCGGCAGGGGCTTGGGCATGAAAATCCTGTGGGACCATCTCAAGGACAAACCCGGGGCTGACCCCCTGGGGCCGGACAACCCGCTTTTGTTCATGCCCGGACCCTTTTCAGGATTTCCCGCGCCCTCGTCGTCGCGGACCTGCGTGGTGACCAAGTCGCCGCACACGGCCCCCAGCGAGTCGCCATATGAGCACGCTTCCACCGTGAGCTACGCCAACATGGGCGGCTTTTTCGGGCCCGAACTTCGCTTTGCCGGCTATGACGGGCTGGTGGTCACGGGCCAAGCCGAGTCTCCCGTGTACCTGTACATTGACGACGACACCGTGGAAATCCGCGATGCCTCTGAGTACTGGGGCATGGGCACGGACGAGTTTGACAAGGCCTTTCTCGAGGAACTGGGCGACCAGCGTTTCCGCACCTGCTACATCGGCCCGGCTGGTGAGAACCTGGTGGAATACGCCTGCATCATCAATACCGCGGCGCGGGCAGCCGGACGCGGCGGTACGGGCTGCGTCATGGGCGCCAAGAAGCTCAAGGGCGTGGCTGTGCGCGGCACGGGCCAGCCCGGCGTGGCTGACCCGCAAATCTTTGTCGCGGCCCTGGAAGAGGCCAGGGAAAGTTTCGACAATCCCGAGGTCTACGATCTCTGGCGCAATGCAGGCACCACCTTTGGGCTGGAGCACTTTTCGAACCAGGGCCGCCAGGCCGTGCGCAACTTCCGCGAGGGCACCTTTACCGAGGCCCATAAACTGGGTGTTGAAGCGTCCATGAAACACTGGGTCAGGTCTTTTGCCTGCTACTGCTGCCCCTTGGCCTGCAAAAAGAGCGGCATGGTCACGCAAAGCCCCTTCTCGGGCCTGATCCACGACGGCCCGGAATACGAGACCGGCACCATGCTCGGCGCCAACCTCATGATCTCGGACCTGCCCGGCGTGATGAAGGCCATTTACCAGGGCGACGATTACGGCCTGGACATCATCTCCGTGGGCAACGTGATCGGTTTTCTCATGGAAGCCTATGAAAAGCAGCTCATTGACCAGGAGTTCCTGGATGGCATCGACCTGACCTGGGGCAATGTGGAAGCCACCCTGGAGATGATCCGCAAGATCGCGCTGCGCGAAGGCGTCGGCGACCTCGCGTCCAAGGGCGTCAAGGAACTGGCCGACGAGATCGGCCAGGGCTCCCACGCATTCGCCATGCACGTCAAGGGGCATGAGCTGGCCGCGCACAACTGCCACGCCAATCCGCCCCGGGCCATGTGCTATGCCACGGCCCACCGTGGCGCGTGCCATCTCAACGGCGACGACGTGGCGGGCCAGAACTTCATCGCCCTGGCCGACTCCTTGGGCGTGTGCTTGTTCGCCGTGTTCGGCAACCAGCAATACGGCCCCCTGCTCGGCAAGCTTCTGGCGGGCATCATGGGCGAGCCCGCCGGGAACATGGGCGAAGTGGGCGAGCGGGTGTACAATCTCGAACGGCTGTTCAACACCCGCGAAGGGTTTACCAGGGCCGACGACACCATTCCCGAGCGCTTCTTCACCGAACCCCTGACTGTGGGCGAGCATGCGGGCGCGGTGCTCACCCGCGAGCAGTTCCAGACCATGATGGACGAGTTCTACGCGGAAAGGGACTGGGACCCCGAGACCACTCGGCCCAACGCGGCCAAGCTGGAGGCCCTGGGCCTGGTTGGCGAGGAGTACCGCGTATAAGGGGCTGCAACATCGCCGCCGCGTTGGCAGCGCATGGATCACCATCCACACGGAGGATTGGCACGTGAAGTATCGTTTACTCGGCCGCACCGGCATGTATGTCTCGGAAATCTGCCTCGGCACCATGACCTATGGCGGCAAGGGCTTTTGGACTGCCATTGGCCAGATGCCCCAGGACGCAGTGAACACCCATGTGAAAATGGCCTGGGACGCCGGAGTGAACTTTTTCGACACCGCCAATGTCTATTCCTACGGCGAGTCGGAAAAGCTGTTTGGCCAGGCCGTCAGGGACACGGGCATTCCCCGCCACGAACTGGTCATCGCCACCAAGGTGCGGGCGCGCATGGCCAACGGCCCCAACAACGTGGGCCTGTCGCGCAAGCACATCCTGCACGAGGTGGACCAGAGCCTCGAACGCCTGGGCACGGACTACATCGATCTCTACCTCATCCACGGCGAAGACCCCCTCACCCCGCCCGAGGAAACCCTGAGCGCACTCAATGATGTGGTGCGAGCGGGCAAGGTGCGCTACATCGGCGCGTCCAATCATTCGGCGTGGCAGCTCATGAAGGCCCTGGCCATTTCGGACAAACAGGGCTGGTCCCGTTTCGAATGCCTCCAGGCCTATTATTCCATGGTTGGCCGCGATGTGGAGCGGGAAGTGATTCCCTGTGTGCTGGACCAAGACGTGGGCATCATGGTCTGGAGTCCGCTGGCCGGAGGTTTTCTCACAGGCAAGTACCGCCGGGAAACCTCGGGGCCGGACGACGCCCGCCGCACCAACTTCGACTTTCCGCCCATCAACAAGGAATTGGCCTACGACCTGGTGGAAACCATGGACGAGATCGCTAGGGCCCACGACGCCTCAGTGGCGCAAATCGCCCAGAAATGGGTGCTGGACCGGCCCGGCGTGACCTGCATCAACATCGGCGCGACCAAGGACGAACAGCTCAAGCAAAACCTGGCTATTGTGGACATTGAGTTGAGTGATGACGAAAAGGCAGTGTTGGACGAGGCCAGTAAGCTCGCGCCCGAGTATCCCAACTGGATGATCCAGATCCAGGCCGGTGACCGTGCCTTTGACGCCAAGCTGCCGGGGTAATCCCTCGGCGCAAACCCAGGAACATTATAGCGGTCAACATGGGAGCGAGTCAGAGTATATTATGAAACATACCCTTATCACCGGCGCGACCGGCATGGTCGGTGGCCAAGTCTTGCAGGCCCTGCTCGGGCAAGAGTCTGTTAATGAAGTGCTGAGCCTGGGCAGGCGCAGGACCGGCCTGGAGAACCCCAAGTTCAGGGAAATCGTGCACGAGGATTTCCTGGACTACAGCGGGCTGGAATCGGAGCTGGCTAGCGTGGACGTGTGTTTCCACTGCTTGGCCACGTACCAGAGCCAGGTGACCCGCGAGGAGTACGAGCGGATCACCTGCGGGTTTCCCCAGGCCCTGGCCCAGGCCCTCTACAGCGCCAACCCCGACGCCGTGTTCGTGCTGTTCAGCGCGGGCGGGGCCGACCCCACGGGCACAAGCAGGATGAGCTTCGCCCGGATCAAGGGCAAAGCCGAGAAGATCATCGATGACATCGGCTTTCCCGCCAAGCTCTTTTTCCGGCCCGGCTACATCCACCCCACCAGCGCCAGGGGCAGGCGGGGCTTTTTCAAGAAGCTGCTCGCCCCGTTGGGCTGGTTTCTGCTCAAGCTGTTTCCCGGCTCGGGCGTTACTGATGCTGAGCTGGGCCGGGCCATGGTCAAGGCCGGGCTCGAATCGCCCGGCGG
>QZKZ01000387.1 GCA_004796465.1 Desulfovibrio sp. | reverse complement strand
GGCTTGCGCAGGGGCACGAACATGAAGGCCCCGACCACGGCAGTGAACGGCGCGACCATGACCAGGCCAAAGCTGCCCACGAGCGTCTTCACCACCTCGGCGGACACAAAGGTGAAGTTGAACAGGGTGCCCATGGGGATGCCCTGGGCCATGAAGGCCATGAGCAGGGTGACGTAGCCGCCGGAATAAGCCAGTAGCAGGGTGGTGGTCATGGTGCCGACCACGGCCCGGCCCACGCGGAAGCCCGAACGGATGGCCTCCATGCGGGAGATGTCAGGCTTTTTTTCGACCACTTCTTCCATGGCCGCGGCCACGTCCGTGCCCAGGTCCATGACCGCGCCCGAGGCGGCCAGGAACACGGCGGCCATGAAGATGCGCGCCAGGTCGAGGTGGGCGTAGCCCGAGTAGAGCAGGGTCTCGGACATGGGCAGCACAGCGCCGTGCAGCTTGAGCTCCACCGTGAAGATCATGGCCAGGACCGCGCTGGTCAGAACACCGAGAAAAGCGCCCAAAAAAGCGACCACGCCCTTGCGCGTGGGGCCGGCCACCAGGAAGATGATGGCGCCGCAGAGCAGGGTGGTCACGCCCAGGGCCAGGGACAAGGGGTCCACGCCCTTGAGCATGTACGGCACAAGAATCTTCCAGATGCACAGGGCGGCGAACAAAAAGGAGAGCAGGGCCTTGAGCCCGGTCCAGCCGCCAAAGGCAATGAGCAGGAGGGCGAAGAGCACCAGGAGAAAGGTTTCCCAACCCAAGCGATAGTGGTCCTGGGGATTGATAAAGGACACCTCGCCGTCCGGAGTCATGGAGATGACGATGAGGGCCGTGTCACCCGGGGCAAAGACTTTATCAAGGTGCATCATGCCCAGGAGCATGTTGTCGCCGGACATGATTTCGCCCTCAAAGGGGCCGTCCAGGATCTCCACCGTGACTTTTTGGTCACCGGTCTTGACCAGTCCGAAATCCGCCATTTCGCTGTTGTCCACTTCCAGCACAAGTCCACGGCAGCGCACCGATTCTCCTTGAACTCTGTCCTCGAAGCCGGTGGGCAAAAGCGCCAGCCCCAAGGTGAGAAGTGCGAAAAGGCCCACGAGCAGGGCGTCCTTGCGCCAGGTGTGCAAATGCTTGGAAATGTTCATGGCGTTCTTTGGAACAGGCGGCGCGGCTGAAACCGCGCCGCCTGAAAGGGTTTGAGTTATTGAGCGGCGACTTCTTCGCCCACGGTGGTGTCGGCCATGTGCACTTGAGGATCGATGCCCATGATGTCCATGATCTTCAGGGCCACGTCGGTGTTGTCGTAGTAGCCGTTGAACAGCTCATGGCCAATGCCGATGGCGGAGGTGCCAACAGGCACGCCGGTGTGCTTGTAGGAGGTCCAGCCCAGGCCGGCCTTTTGGTTCAGAACGTGGGTCAGGGTCAGGGCCAGGGGATCGTAGCTGTCGGAGTAAACCACGTAGGTCTGGTAGTCCTGGGTATCAATGGTTTCGCCGGACATGGAGAGCTCAAAGGCCTCTTCCAACTGGGCGATCTCGGAGTCGCGGAGCACGAGCAGGTCATCCTCGGCGCCTTCGAACTTGAGGCCGAAGTACTCGGTGATCAGAGGCTTGATGTCTTCAAAGGTAGCGCCATCAGCGTGCTGTTCTTTGAAGTCAGCCAGAATCTCGGCGGTGAAGTACTGGAAGGACACGGTCTGAGCGCCGAGCAGCTCGAAGTTGGAGGCATACTTGGTGCCGGCAAAGCCCAGGGTCAGGCCGCCACACTCGTGGTCGCCGGAAACAACGATCAGGGTCTCGTCGGGGTGGGCATTGTAGAAATCCACAGCGTGCTGCACAGCAGCGTCAAAAGCCAGGGTGTCTTCGATAGCGGCGGTGCCGTCGTTGGCGTGGCAGGCCCAGTCAATCTTGCCGCCTTCCACCATGATGAAGAAACCGTTTTCGTTGTCCAGCATCTCAATGGCCTTGGCAGTGAACTCGGCGATGGTGATGTCCTCGCCCTCGCGGACGTCCATGTGGTAAGGCATGGCGCCGGAATCTTGCAGCCAGTTGTTCCAGCACACAACCTTGCCGGACTCGGGGGTCAGGGCCATGAAATCGTCGCGGTTGTCGATCACGGAGTAGCCGTTCTCGGCCAGCAGGTCGTTGACGTCGCCCACGAACTCGGTGGCGTTCTCACGCTTGTTGGTGGGGTCCTTGATGCCGCCGCCGCCGAAGAAGTCGAAGTTGGACTGGGCCAGGGCAACGTCGATGTCGTAGTACTGGCCGCGCTTGGGCACGTGGGCGTAGAAAGCAGCGGGAGTGGCGTGGTCAATGGACACGCTGGAGATGATGCCGACCTTCATGCCCATGTCACGGGCCATCTCAGCGATGGACACCACGTGCTGGCCGTCAGGGGTCTGGCCGAGCATGCCGATGTTGGTCTTTTGACCGGAAGCCATGGCCGTGGCCGAAGCAGCGGAACCAGTGATGAAACGGTCAGCGGCGTAAGTGGTGGTCACGCCTTGGGCAGGGAACTGGTCGATGACGAGACGTTCGCCGGCAACCATTTCAGCGGCGGTCTTTTGGGGGAAACCCATGCCGTCGCCGATGAACAGGAAAACGTACTTGGGGGCCGTAACGTCAGCCTCGGCCACTTCCACGGCAGCGGTTTGCTCAGCCTGGACTTGGGCGCCGCTCACCAACCACATGGCGCCGACGCAAGTCAGGGCAACGATGAAAACAACAAGAATCCTTTTCATGCTCACGCTCCTCCTCGAAGGGGAAATAAGGGGTCAAACGACAAGTCAATCACCTCAACAGGGAGTTTGTGACAGGAATCATTTGCGTGGACCCACGCGTCAGAGAGACGTTTTGGTGAAGATTACGATACCGATTGGCGGGAAATGTTACGAAAGAGAGAAAATGGTGACGTATGTGAAAACGAACTATTCTTGTCTGGTCGGTATCATAAATGTGGCCCGGCTTGCGCCGGGCGCGGATGAAATCGGATCCCCACCCGCCCACCCACTGCCGTCACGAATCGTGCAGTTTCGAGGTTGTGCGCTCCTCCCAAGCCGCCCGGAATCTTTCCTTGAGCTGTAATCCCGGTCCACTGCCGCACGATTCGCGCCGGCAGCACGCCTTGTCCGGGCCGGTAATCCCCTGGATTTTCCCGGCAACGGCAACGGCAACGGCAACGGCAACGGCAAAAAACCGAGCAGCGCTGTCTCCCATGGTTGCCCCGTGCCCGCCTTAGCCTTTGACTTTCTTGGTGGACTTTGCCAACTCATAGAGCATGAACCAACACGACCAGCCCTATTTGCGGCCGTTTTTGCTGCTGACTTTGGTGGCGGCCCTGTATTTGAGCTACACCATCCTGGCTCCGTTCCTGACTCCGATCATCCTGGCCGTGGTGCTGGCCGCCCTGTTCCACCCCATGCACAAGCGGC
Organism: Desulfovibrio sp.; assembly: GCA_004796465.1. Classification (GTDB taxonomy): domain Bacteria; phylum Desulfobacterota; class Desulfovibrionia; order Desulfovibrionales; family Desulfovibrionaceae; genus MADRE1. Next base: position 11,928 of record QZKZ01000387.1, on the reverse strand, counting down.
TCACCGCAAAGTTGGGCGGCCGCCATACCGTGTCCGCCATTCTCATGGTCTTTGTGATCTCTTTTGTGATCGTGATTCCCATTCTGGTGATCACCACGGCCATGATCGAGCAGGGCGCCAAGCTCATGGTCACCATCCAGGAGTGGATCCAGGCCGGCAACCTCGAGGATGTTGAAAACCTGGAGGCCATGACCGCGCTCAAGGGCTGGATATCCTCGACCTTCCCCACATTTGACCCGGAAAAGCTGGACATCCAGAACTACCTGCTGGACATCACCACCTTGTTCAGCAACTCCTTCATCTCCAGCGGTCTGAACATCCTGGGCAACCTGGCCGGGGTGCTCACCAACTTCTTTATTATGATGTTCCTGATATTTTACCTGATCCGCGACGGCGCGCGCATGATCGAGGCCATCAAGCGCCTTTCCCCCCTGCGTTCGGAACAGGAAGACCGGATCATCGACAAGATCCGCATCGTGTCCCGGTCCGTGTTCATGGGCAGCTTGCTCACTGCTGTGTGCCAAGGCATTGCCGGTGGCATCGGCCTGGCCATTGTGGGCATTCCCGGCTTGTTCTGGGGGGCCATGCTCGGCGTGGCCTCGCTGATTCCCGTGGTGGGCACGGCCCTGATCTGGGTGCCTGTGGTGGGATATCTCCTGCTCATCGGCCACTGGCAGTCCGCCATCTTTTTTGCCCTGTGGTCCGCCCTGCTGGTCGGCTCCATTGACAATTTCCTCAGGCCCTTTCTCATGAAGGGCAAGGGCGGGCTGTCGCCATTCTACGTGTTCCTCGGCATTATTGGCGGCGTGCAGGTCTACGGTTTGGCGGGCATCCTGTTCGGCCCGCTGATCATCGGTTTTGCCGCTGTGATCCTGTTCATCTACGAAGAGGAATTTCAGGGCAATACTGAGGAATCCGGCACCGGGGTTTCCGACGCCGAGGCGTTGTCCCCTGCTGATCCGGAAACCGCTGAGTCTTCTCCGGAAGCGGCCTCGGACGCCGCAACTTAGGCGTATTCCCAGCCGCCAGTTACGGGCAAGCCCTATGAGACGGGCCCCGCGAAGAGTCCCTCAAGCCGGAAAACATTGACGTTATTCCGAATCATTATTATTTGATCTTTGAGGAGGTTGGGAACATGAACCATAAGCGGATCATCACCTTGGACTTAGGCGAGTGCTCGGGCTGCCAGGCCTGTGTTGAGCTGTCGTCGCGCTGCTTCGGTTGGGACGAGAACATGGACAAGCCGGTGCTGGTGCAGTGCGAAGTCACGGACGAGGAAGCCTTGGAGCTGATCTCCTATTGCCCGCAGGACTGCATTGCTTTTGATGGTGGAGAAAACAGCGAGCAAGTCTGACGGAGAATAAACCGGCCCCCCGGTGTGTGGACCAGCCGGGGAATAAACTATTGACCGCATGGGGGGCCGGGTAAGACTGCAGAGGGAAAGCGCCCGCATGTGCGGGCGCTTTTTTGTGCTACTCTTCCCAGTTGTTCCGCGTGTAGCGGAAGATCTGGGTCATCTTGGTGTCGCGGACTTGAACAAAGCTGCCCGCCATTGCCGCTTCAGGCGTGTCGCCCGTGGCTTCGTAGATTTCACGCTGGTAGCGCATGACCCCCACGAACGGGGTGTGGTCGTATTCCACGGGCTTGACCTGCAGGGACAGGGTTGTCGGGTCGATCTGGTAGTAGCGCGCCACATAGGTGTTGCCGACTTGTTCCACTTCCATATTGGCCGAGGTGGCGGTCAGGTTGTTGCGGATGCGAGAGAGCCTGTTGGCCGCGAAGGAACGGAATTCTTCCAGGGCCTTTTGGCCGCGCTCGTCCAGGACGATTTCCTGCTCCAGGGAGCTGGTGTCCGGGACCCTGGGCGGCGTTTCCACCGCGGTGGGTGGTATGGCGGCCACTTCAGTGCCGGGTGCGGTTTCCGCGTTGTTGCCCGAGACCGACACGGAACCGGATGCCGCGTTGTTGCCGGCCACGGCCACGGAGCCGCTGTCCGCATTGGCGTTGTTGGGCGGCGGTGGCGGCGGAGCGGTCGCGGTTTCCTGGACAGGAGCGGGCTCCGGCTCGGGTTCGGGTTCAGCGATTTCGACCTCTTCAGGGTCAAAGGTCATTTCCGGAATATGGTATTGCGTCAGGTTGAGTCCCCAGATGTTGCCGAGGTCGCGTGGAGCGGCTTCGGTCCCTTGGGGCTCGAGTTGCGCGTTGAGGTCGGGATTGGGGGTGTTGGTTTGGTCGCTCGCGGTTTCCCCAAATGCTTCATCGGAAACCTCATCTGAAGCGTCTTCAGAGCCGAGGGGAGCGACGGTGTAGCCCGAGAAGTCAGTGATCCAGGGCGTTGGGTTGTCCTGCTGCGTGGGATGAGAAGGCGTCAGAGAGAACGAGGTAACGCGCAGGGCCTCGGTTTCAGTGTCGTCGGTTTGGGACGACCAGGCAGTGGATGCGAAAGAGGACAGGCTAAGAGTGGTGGCGATGAGGAGGGCCAGAAGGGTCGTCCCTATTGTGGAACGATGCATGGCGTTCTCCGATTAAAAAATCCCGGCGGCGCAGAGTCGCGCCGCCGGGAGTTGAAGTTGCAAGTGATTAGTCTTCCAGGACGTGGATTTCCACGCGGCGGTTGAGGCGGCGGCCTTCGCGGGTGTCGTTGGTAGCGGTGGGCATGGTCTCACCGTAACCGACGGCGCGCAGGGAGCCAGCGCTGACACCGGCGCCGACCAGGTAGTCGACAACGGATTGGGCGCGGCGCTCAGACAGGCCTTGGTTGTAAGCCTCGGAGCCGATGGAACAGGTGTGGCCTTGGATCTCGAACACGCAGTCGGAGTTCTCGTTGATGATGGCCACGGCTTCGTCCAGGATGGGCTTCATCTCGTTCTTGATGTTGGAGCGGTCGAAGTCGAACAGGATGTTGCCGAGTTGGATGATCTCGTCACCACAAACGTTCTTCATCTCGTAGATGGCGCACTGCAGGAAGGCGTCGATGGCGGCGTCGTCAGCCAGCAGGGCAACGCCGTCGTGCACGCCGCAGGAGCAGCCGTTCAGAGCGGCGATCTGCTCGAGAACGCTCTGGCCGTAAGGCTCGTCGGCAAAGGAGATGATGTGGAAGCACACGTTGGGGTAGGAGTTGTAGATAGCGGTGGCTTCGGCCACGGGATCCAGACCCAGGTTGTGCTTACCATCGGAAATCAGGATGATGGCGGTCTTCCCGGACAGGGTGTCCAGCACGGGGCGCAGGGAAGAGATGCCAAGACCCATGGGGGTGCGGCGGTTAAAGATTTCGTAGTCGGTCTCGATCATGCTGATGGCACCTTCCATAGCGGAAGTGCTGTAGGTCTGCATGCCGAGCAGCTCGGAGAACGGAGCAAAAGTGTGCAACGAGCTGTTGTAACCCAGTTCCGGAATAGCCTCGTTCATGGCGAACAGCAGGTCTTTTGCCATGACAATCTTGACTTGTTTGGCCTGAAGATGCGTCATGGCCATGGAACCGGAGTAGTCCTGGAACAGGATGAAGTTGTCGACCTTCGGGACCGGCTTCATCCTGGCCTCGGCCGGCATTGCGGCCACCAGGACCACGAGCACCAAAAGCAGCAATTGAAGCAGGTTATTGCGCACGCGAATCATACCAGAACACCTCCACAATTGGTCAATGGTTACGGAATATTATCCCCGGCCTCGACCGTCGCCAACGGTCTCAAGACCTCCTCCACTAGCCCTTTTTTCAAAGGTTTCCACTGGCTACTAGCAACTTTTTTCGCGAAAGTAAAAGGGAAATTGCGTTACGGCTGAGTTCCCGGTTTCTCTCGCTGTCTGGGTGCTGATAGACCCTTTTCCGTCTCCTGGCAAGGAGAAAAGCGCCACGTTGGCAAGGGGTTCGGGGCCTGCACCAGTTAACCTTCATACTTATGTAATTAATATCCTCATTTTTTTCAACAACCCTTTCAAGAAAAAATGAAAGATTTTTATGACAAAACTTATGCAAGTAGTTCTTGTGGGGTGAGCAGGGCCTGTTTCAGGGTCTCGTCCAGGCCGGGATGGGGAAAGACAAAGTGTTGGGCCTGTTCCCCGGTCCAGGCCGAGGCCACGATGGCCGAAGCCATGGAGGCCATGGCCGTGACGCCGTGGCCCGCGCCCGTTATTCCGGCCACGCGGCCGTCCTGCCAGAGGACTTTGACAAAGCCTTGGGAACCGCCATGGGCCTGGGCCATGGGGTTGGCCGGAAGATTCTCCCTGGAGACCGCAATCTCGCCGCCTTGAGCCGTAAGTTCGGCCTGGCTTTTCCCCGCTCGGAAACTTTCTACTGGTCCATAGACGCACGAGGGCATGGGACCCGCATCATAGGGCTCGCTGGTTTCCTTGGCCAGGAATCGGGCCGCGTACTCCCCTTGGTGCTGGGCCGCGTGGGCCAGGAGCCAGCGGCCGTTCACATCGCCGATGGCCAGGACCGCGTCCGAGACGCGCAGGTATTCGTCCGTGGCCAAAAAGCCCGCATTGCCCGGTTCAACGCCCAAAACATCAAGCCCCAAATTGGCGGTGTTGGCGCGGCGGCCCAGGGCCACGAGGCATTTCTCCGCAACCACCACCTCGCCCGAGGCCAGGGTAAGCCGGACCTCGTGTTCGTCCCGGGCCAGGTTCACACCGGGCGAGCCTATATATAATGAATATTTCTCGCGCTTGAGCAGCCGCTCAATCAGGGTGCTGACGTCCGGGTCTTCCACCGGGGCCAGCCTGTCCTGGGCCTCCACAATGGAGACCTTTGTCCCCAGTGCATGGAAGAATCCCGCCAATTCGAGGCCCACGGCTCCCGCGCCAATGACCAGCAAACGTTCAGGGGCTTCTTCCAGGTCCAAGAGCTGGGTGGAGCCGAGCACGCGGTTGTTGTCCGGTTCCAGGCCCGGCGGATACGCGGGGTGAGAGCCCGTGGCGATAATCGCGTGGTTGAAGGCGACTTCATTCTCTCCGTCCTCACTGGCGACCAGGAGAGATGTGGGGCTGCTGAGTGTGGCCCGGCCCTGCAGCACGCGCACACCCGCTTCCATGAGCCGCTTGGCCGTGGCTTGGCGCAGCCCGGTGATGAGCCGGTTTTTGCGCGCCAGCAACGCGGGCATGGAAAACCCCGCAGTGGAAGCGGAGGCCGTGTCAGCAGGGTACAGCTTGTATTTGGCCTGGGCCTTGAGTTCAGCCAGGGGCGCGATGGCGGCGAGGTACAGCTTGGTGGGGATGCAGCCCCGGTTGAGGCAGACACCGCCCAGGTCCCGTTCCTCCACGAGCAGCACGTCCAGGCCGCGCCCGGCGCAGGCCAGGGCCGCGTCCACCCCGCCCGGTCCGCCGCCCACAATGGCCACGCCGCAGTTCAAGGAACTGGTCATGCGTCGTCCGCTGCAGGGGCTGGTTTCTGGGCCTGTTTTTCGTCCAGTTCGCGGGCCAAGTCCCAGGTCACGGCCATGTCCCGGGCCGCCTTGGTCTCGTCCAAGCGGCCCACGGGCATGGTGATGGGCGCGCCGGTCACGGCCTCGGGGTAGTTGTCCGCGCGCTCCAGGATGTCCACGAGATCGTCCACAAAAAGATCAAGGGTCTCCCGGCTCTCGGTTTCCGTGGGCTCGACCATGAGGCATTCCTTGACAATGAGCGGGAAGTAGATGGTGGGTGCGTGGTGGCCCTTGTCCAGCAAGGCCTTGGCAATGTCTACCGCGCGCACGCCCTTTTCCGCTTGTTGCACGGCCGAGGCCACGAATTCGTGCATGCAGACCCGGTTGAAGGGAATCTCCAACACGTGTTCCAGCTTTTTACGCAAATAGTTGGCAGCCAGCACCGCGTGTTCCGAAACCCTGATGAGCCCTTCCCGGCCCAGGCGCAGGATATAGGCGTAGGCCTTGAGCGCCACGCCGAAGTTGCCGTAGAACGGGGCCATGTAGCCAATGGAGTCGGGGTGGTTGTAATCCAGGAAATAGCGGCCGTCCTCCAGCTTGACCACGCGGGAGATGGGCAGGAACGGCGTCAGTTTTTCACACACGCCCACCGGGCCCGAGCCTGGCCCGCCCGCGCCGTGCGGGGTGCCGAATGTCTTGTGCAGGTTGAGGTGGACCACGTCGAATCCTGCGTCCCCCACCTTGAGCTTGCCCATGATCGCGTTCATGTTCGCGCCGTCGTAGTAGAGCAGGGCGTCCTTTTCCCGCAGCATGGCCACGATCTCTTGCAGATGGTCCTCGAACAGGCCCAGGGTGTTGGGGCAGGTCATCATCAGGGCCGCGGTCTCGTCGTCCAGGACCTCGGCCAGGGCCGCCGGGTCGATGATCCCGTCCCGGGACTCGATGTTGACCACGTCGAAGCCTGCTATGGCCGCTGACGAGGGATTGGTGCCGTGGGCCGAGTCCGGGCAGATGACCTTGGTCTTTTGGTTGCCCTGTTTTTTGTGGTAGGCTGCGATGATCATGGCCCCGGTCAATTCGCCGTGGGCCCCGGCCATGGGATGCAGGGTATAGGCGGCCATGCCCGTGATCTCGCAGAGCAGCCGCTCCAGCTCGTACATGACCTCCAGCGCGCCCTGGGTGTACTGGCCCGCGCCCTTGAGCTGGGCGGCCAAGGGGTGCAGGTCAGTGAAACCGGGCAAGGCGGCCACGTGTTCCAGGTGCTTGGGGTTGTACTTCATGGTGCACGAGCCCAAGGGGTAGAAATGGGTGTCCACCCCGAAATTGAGGCGCGAGAGCGCGGTGAAATGGCGCACCACGTCCAGTTCGCTCAGCTCGGGCAGGTCCGGCTTTTTACCGCGCAGCAGTTCGGCGGGCAGCATGTCCTGGGCGCGCTTGTGGGGCTCGTCAGGCCAGACGCCGGGGCGGCCGGGGATGGAGGTCTCAAAGATGGTCTTCATTGGCAGGCCCCCTGGATGCGTTCGGCAAGGATGCCGATGTCCTCGAAAGAGTGCTTTTCCGTGCAAGCCAAGAGCAGCCCGTTTTCCAGGCCATGATAATAGCGGCCCAAGGGAAAACCCGGCACCACGTCATGGGCAATGAGCCGGTCAATGACCTGGTAGCCGCTCTTGGGCAAGGTCACGGCGAATTCGTTGCCAAAGGGCGCGTCGTTGAGCAGTTCCACGCCGGGGATGGCCGTGAGCCTTCGCGCGGCGTACCTGGCCCGTTCCATGGACAGCTCTGCCGTGCGGGTCAGCCCTTCCGGCCCGAGCAAACAGATGTGGATCAGGGCGCGCAGGGCGCACAGGGCCTGGTTGGAGCAGATGTTGGAAGTGGCCTTGGCGCGCCGGATGTGCTGTTCGCGGGCTTGCAGAGTGAGCACATAGCCGGTGCGGCCCTCGGCGTCGACAGCCCGGCCCGCAATGCGGCCCGGCATTTGGCGCAACAGCTTTTTGGTGCAGCTCATCACGCCGAGGTACGGCCCGCCAAAGGACAGGGGCAGGCCCAGGCTCTGGCCCTCGGCCACGGCAATGTCCGCGCCCATCTGGCCCGGCGTCTTCAACACGGACTGCAGCACCGGGTACACGGACATGAGGGACAGGGCCTTTTGCGCCTTGGCATGGGCAAAGAGTTCGCTGAAATCGTGCACCGTGCCGAAAAAGTTGGGATTCTGCACCACTACCCCGGCGCAGTCCGAGTCCACGGCCTTGATGAGTCCGGCAATGTCGGTTGTGCCCTGGGCGTGGGGGACCGTGACCAGCTCCAGGTTCAGGTTGGAGGTGTAGGAGCCGAGCATGATCCGGTAGATGGGGCTCAACCCCTCGCTGACCACGAGTTTGGTGCGTTTGGTGGAGCGCACGGCCATCATCATGGCCTCGAACATGGCGGAGCCGCCGTCGTAGACCGAGGCGTTGGCCGCATCCATGTCCAGTAAACGGCAGATGGCGGTCTGGTACTCGAACACGGCCTGGAGCGTGCCCTGGGAGGCCTCGGGCTGGTAAGGCGTGTACGCGGTGGCGAATTCGCCGCGCCCGGCCAAGGGGTCGATGGCCTTGGGAATATGGTGGTCGTAAAAACCCGCGCCCAGGAAACTGGTCAGGTTGGTGCGGTTCTTGGCCGCCATGGTCTCCAGGCGGCGGCAGACCTCCATTTCGCTCAGGCCGGGCTCCAGGTCAAAACTTGCGGGCCGTAGCTCGGCCGGGATATCCGCGAACAGGTCGTCCATGGAGGCCACGCCAATGACCTCGAGCATGTCGCGCACCTGTTCCGGGGTATGGGGAATATACGGCATGGTCCCTCCGCTGGGGAAGACAACAGGATTGGCGCCGGGAACCGGCGGATGCGTCAGGCCTCGGTCAGGGCCTGGTAATCGTCTGCGCTGAGCAAGCCTTCGGGCTCGGTGGACATTTTGATGCGCACCATCCAGCCGTCGCCGTAGGGGTCTTCGTTGACCAAGCCGGGCTCGGACTCCAGCAGTTCATTGACCGCCACCACTTCGCCGGACACCGGAGAGTACAATTCGCTGGCCGCCTTGACCGACTCCACGGAGCCCATTTCAAAACCCGCGTCGAGCACGTCGCCCACCTCGGGCAGTTCCACGAATGTCAGGTCGCCCAGCTGCTCCTGGGCAAAGTCGGTGATCCCGACCAGGACTTCCCCGCCATTGGTCCGCACCCACTCGTGGGTTTTGGTGTAGCTCAATTCCTCGGGAATATGGGACATGCTCGCGCCTCCTGGCTGTGGATTGAAGCACTGGTTGTCTACGGCTAGGCCTTACAAAGCCCACTCAATACGAACAAGGCGGGGGCTTGTCAAAGTGCTGTAATAAAAAAAGCCCTTGCAGGACAAGGGCTTGTAAAGATCGTGCGCATGGGCTCAGGCGATTTTGGTCAGTTCCAGGCCCAGGGATTCGATTTCATCCAACAAGAGTTGTTTGCGGATGGGCTTGACGATGTAGGACGTGGCGTCGCCCAGGAAAAAGGCGTCGTGCACTTCCTTGGAGTCGTCCAGGCCCGTGATCATGACCACCTTGACCGCTTGTTCGGGAGTGCGTCCCAGGTCCTTTTCGATTTCCCGGAACTCCCGCAGAGCCTGTTGCCCATCCATGTTGGGCATGAGGATGTCGAGGCAGATCAGGTCATAGGGTTCGCCTTCCTTGAGGGCCACCCGAAAGGCCTCCACGCCTTCCTCGCCGTCCACGGCAATGTCGCAGTAGCCGTAGGGGCTGAGGATCTTTTGCAGCAATTTGCGGCTGTCAAAGTCGTCGTCAACGATCAGGAATTTCATTGTCTTTTCTCCATGCCCTTGCTGTGCCTGGGTTTAAACCGCAAGCATACTAGGCATGATCTGAGGAAAAGGTCAATGCATTGCTTGCGCGGTTTTTGTGAAGAAGTTGGCCTTGCCAGCTCAGCGCCAAGGCGGTATGGCCTCGTTCGGAGTCGGCATTCGGCCTGGTTGTGGTCCGAAATTCCGGCTTAAGGAGAAGTGTCATGGATCTGCATCATTGGTTGGTCAACCTGGCCGTGCAGGCCGGGCAAGTGGGCGTCGAGTCGGAGTGGGAGGGGTGGCCCTTTGGCCATGGCGGTTTTTGGCCTTCCGTGGCCAGGTTGGCCTTCATGGCCGCGATCTTGGTGGGCATTGGCCTGTTTCTGCGCTATTTATTCGGGCCGGGCGGTCCCATGCGCGGCGAAGGATTCGAGACTGTGCAGGAGGCCCAAGAACGCCGCGCCGCCGAAGCTGAAGCCGATCCCAGGCAGGCCGAAGCAAGTGAAACCCCGAAGCTAGCTCCTGACTCGGACCCAAACCATGAATGACTTGCTTGCCGAGCATACCCGGGGCCTGGTTGAATTTGCCTCGGCCTATCGCCGGGGCAGCGAGCAAGACCTGCACTGCATCGATCTCAAGATCGACCACAGCCTGCGGGTGCTGGGCTTGGCCCAAGACATCGCCGCCAGCCTCGCCCTGGAAGAGGACCGCAAAAGAGAAGTTTTGCTTGCGGCCCTGTATCATGACATCGGCCGTTTTCCCCAGTACGACGAGTACAAGACCTTTCATGATGCTGATTCCGTGAACCACGCGGCCCTGGGAGTGAAATGCCTGCGCGGGGGGGACTTCTTGCGGGAGCTGCCAACGGGGGAGCAACGCACCATCCGCGCCGCGGTCATGTTGCACAACCGCCGCGCCCTGCCCCAGGGGATCAGTGAACACACACGCTTGGCGGCCTGGGTGGTGCGCGACGCGGACAAACTGGACATCATGCGGGTCATGCTGGAGCACTTGGGACGCCAAGGCAAGGAAAACGGCGTGGTCATGCTCAAGGCTAGGGACGAGCCAGAGAGCCACACCGAATCGATCCGCCGCCAGGTGCTCGGCGGCAGCCCGGGTGATTACAAGGACCTGCAATTCGTCAACGACTTCATCATGCTTCTGTGCGGCTGGACGCACGGCCTGCGCTTGGGGCGCAGTCGCGAGTTGCTGCGCGAAAGGGCTTACATCCCCAGCCTCTTGGGCTTCCTGCCCCGGAATCCGGCCATGGCCGAATTCCGCTCGGCGTTTTCCCAATATTGCGGTGAATAAGGCGAGGCCCGGCAGGGCCGGCGCTGCTAAGTGCGCATGGAGATGAGCTTGCCTATGGCGCGTTCCAGGATTTCTCCGCCGTCCTGGAAGATGAAGGGCTCAATGGGCTTTTCCCCGGGTTCGAGAATGAGCGGCATGGATGGCCCGTTGACCCGTGCGGCAAGATAGGCCCTGTACTGCATACGCAGGGTCTTGGCGATGGCGGTGTCGCTGAAGCGCTCGGCCTCCATGATCATGGCCCAGGCCCGGTCGCGCATGGTGGTTGGCATGTTGTCCTCGGCAAGACGTTACATGTCGATGGCAAGAAATCGATTCAAGACCATTCTAAGGGGCTGTTCGATTCTGGTCAATATCGCAATGGCGCCGGAATGGCGGGTGATGCGCAACCCATTGGCAAGCGGCGCGGGAAGTGGTACATTTGTTCCACCACAGGCCACGAACTTTAGATGCAAGGGGAGAGACAATGTCCACCAGTGTCATGGGCAACGCCATGTTGCAGCAGGACCTGAACATGGCCAAGTCCTTGGGCGCCCTGACCGGGGTGCACAAGGGGCTCAGCCATGTGTTCCTGGGACAGAAGTACCGGGAAACCATCACCACCCACTCCATAACTTCGCAGATCGTTCACCCCAACGTGGGCCTGCCCGAGGCTGACAAGGGAGCCATCCTCACCAACCAGGTCTGATTCACGAATTTTTGCCGGACCCGGGGTCAAGCCGTGCGCGCATGGCTTGGCCCTGTTTCGTTCAGGCCCGGAGCAAGGAACAGCGCATGACTCGCCACGACTTCGACACCAGCAGGACCCGCCACATCAAACCCTTTTACGTCATGGACGTGCTGGAGCGGGCCAAGGCCATGGAGCGCGAGGGCACGTCCGTGATCCACCTGGAAGTGGGCGAGCCGGACTTTGATACGCCCGAGCCGGTCAAGCGGGCCATATGCGAGGCCCTGGACCGCAATGAGACCCACTACACCCACAGCCTGGGCATTCCGGAGTTGCGCGAGGCCATCTCAGCGCATTACCAGGAAAAGTATGGGGTGAGGGTGTCCCCGGAGCAGGTCGCCGTGACCAACGGCACGTCCCCGGCCATGCTCCTGCTGTTTACCGCCATCTTGGAGCCGGGCCAGGAAGTGATCCTGTCCGATCCCCATTACGCTTGCTATCCTACCTTTGTGCGCATGGCCTGCGGCGAACCCGTGTTCGTTCCCGTGCACGAGGACGACGGCTTCCAATACCGCGCCGATTCCATTAGAGCCGCGCTCACGGACCAGACCCGGGCCATTTTCATTAATTCCCCGTCCAATCCCACGGGCAACCTGCTCTCCAGCGAGCGCATGGAAAAGATCGCGGCCCTGGCCCAAGGCGACGGCCCAGCCATCGCTTCCGACGAAATCTATCACGGCCTGGTCTGCGAGGGCGAAGAATGCACCATCCTGGAATTCGCGGACAACG
>QZKZ01000015.1 GCA_004796465.1 Desulfovibrio sp. | reverse complement strand
GGTCAACCCCTACCTGCGGCCCCTGTACGACGCCCTGCACGACTTGCTGGACCCCAAGAAGGTCAGCGAGATGATCGAGACCGGGACCATTGAGATTGCGCCCCTGGCCTTTATGCGGGGACGTACCCTCAACGGCTCCTTCATTATATTGGATGAAGCCCAGAACACCACGCCCGAACAAATGAAGATGTTTCTCACCCGCCTGGGCTTCGGCTCCCGCGCCGTGATCACCGGCGACGTGACCCAAATCGATTTACCCACGTTTCCCAACGGTTCGGGCATGGGCCGCTCCGGATTGGTCCAGGCCGAACGCATTCTGGCCGGAGTTCCCGGGCTCAAGTTCCTCCACTTCCATGACGAAGACGTGATCCGCCACCCCCTGGTGGGACGGATCGTGAAAGCCTATGAGCGTCAAGCGCAAGAAGACCAAGAAAGTTACTGAGAAGCCCACCACGACCGAGCGTTTGGGCAAGGCCTCGCAAAAGGCCTTTTCCCCGGGCTCGCGCATGGGGCTCTTGTTCTTGATTTTGGTGTTTTTGACACTCAGCGGTCTGACCGGCATTGATTTCAAGCCCAGCATTAGGGTGTATATGGCCGGAGAAGTGGCGGGCAGGGACGTGACCTCGCCCCAGGACCTGCGCTGGGAGGAGCAGGAGCTGACCCACCAGCGCAAAGAAGATTTAGCGCGCTCACAACCCCCAGTGTTCGATCTGGATTTAGGCGCGGGAGACCGGTTGGGCATGGCTGCGAGCAATGTCTTCGCCATGATCAACAACTCGCCTGCCCGGGATCTGGAAGAGGTCCGTTGGGAGGTCTCCGAAGTGCTGGAAGCTGAAATCAGCCGCCAGACCTTTGACGTATGGCGCAACAACGCCATTCAAAGCCTGGTCATCATCCGCATCGTTCCCTTGGTGGCTGAGTGGCTGGACCAGGGCGTGGTGAGCGAGTCCGAGCAACTCGAGAGCTACCGCACCGGCGTGGTCATCCGAAATCCTGGTACGGACGAGGAAACCCTGGTCTGGGATCCCTCCACCATCCGCAACCTCGACCGGATTCTCCAAGAACTCAACTTCACCCTGCAGAACGAATTTGATAAGCCGCTCAGGCCGCGCAAGGCGATCCTGGAGCTGGTTTCCCTGCTCATGGAACCGAGCCTCAACCTGAACATGGAGGTCACCCTGGCCAAGCGCGAGGAAGTGGCCGCCGGGGTGGAGCCCGTATACACGATCATCCGCAAGGGCGAAGTCATTGTGCGCCAGGGCGAGGTGGTTGATCTCAAAACGCAACTCATCCTCCAGACCTTGTACCAGAAAGAGTCGAAGTATTTTCAAGTGTTCCGGCCCTTGGGCGTGTTCTGCCTGATGCTGCTGCTCTCTGCGGGACTGGTGGTCTACACCTCGGAGCCCGCGTACCGGCCATTAGGCAACAGGGACGCCTTTCTCGTGGGAGTGGTGGTCCTGATCTTCGCGGGCATTTCCAAGCTCATGGCGGGCATGGAAGGGCCTTCAGCCGACACCTTGAGTTTTTTGAACGAAGGCGTGTCGCCTTTTGTTTTCCCCGTTGCAGGAGCCGCTGGGTTGCTGGCCCTGTTTTTTCCGTACCGTATTTGTATCTGCGTCAACCTGCTCTTGGCGTTCAGCTGCGCGCAGATGGTGTCCGGCGGTTTTGATCTGTTCGCCTTTTATTTCCTCGGCGGCATGATCTATATGTTCTTGGTCAAGCGCGCCCGTACCCGGCCGGAACTGCTCAAAAGCGTGTTGCCCCTGGCCGGTGGTTTGCTGGTGTCGTGGGCCGGGGTGAAGTTGTTGGAGTTTCAGGGACTGGAAGGTTTGGCCGTTGAGTCGTCCCTGGTCCTGGCCAACGCCGTATTGTCCTTGCTCTCTTTGCTCGCGTTCAGCCCCATTGTGGAGTGGCTGTTCGGGTATACCTCCCGTTTCCGGCTCATGGAACTCATGAGCTTGGAGCAACCCTTGCTGCAGGAACTCATGGTGGCCACGCCCGGCACTTACCACCATTCCCTGGTGGTCTCGAACATGGTCGAGGCCGGAGCCCGGGCCGTGGGTGCGGACCCGCTGCTGTGCAAGGTGGGTGCGCTGTACCACGACATCGGCAAGCTCAATAACCCCCAATACTTCATTGAGAACCAAATGGGCGGGCGCAACGTGCACGACAAGCTGTCACCTTCCATGAGCGCCCTGATCCTTATCGCCCACGTGAAAAAGGGCGTGGAAATGGCCCGGGAGCACAAGTTGGGCCAGGAGATCACCGACATCATCCGCCAGCACCACGGCACCTCCCTGATCACCTATTTTCACAATAAAGCCTTGGAATTGTCCCAAGCCAAGGGCGGCGACCCGGTGGACGATGAAAATTTCCGCTATCCCGGACCCAAACCCCAGACTCGCGAGGCGGGCATCGTCATGATCGCGGACCAGATCGAGGCGTCCAGCCGCACCCTGGTCGAGCCTACGCCGAGCCGGGTCAAAGGCCACATCCAGAACATGGTGCGCAAGATATTCAGCGAGGGCCAGTTGGATGAGTCAGAATTGACCCTCAAGGATCTGCACAACTTGACCGAAACCTTCCACCGGATCCTCACGGGCATTTTCCACCAGCGCATTGAGTACCCCAGCCAATCCAAGGGTTCCAAAACCAAAACCAAGAACGGTGAAAGGAGCGGAGACTCCGGCCCTCGGGAACCGGCAGCGGAACCCTCCCCGGAGTTGGCCCGTCTCAAGGAAATTTTGCAGTGATTGCGGTGGTCCGGCAGGGACGTTTCTGGGCCATGCCTCTGTGGCGTAAGGAAGCGGCTTGCTGCGCCGAGGCCATGCTCACCGTGCTTAACGTCTCGGACGCGGAGTGCGAGCTTCTGCTTTGTGACGACAAAGCCATTTCAGTGCTTAATCAGCGCCACCTCGGGCTTCCCGGTCCCACCAACGTCTTGTCCTTTCCTGCGGAACAAGGCCAAGGGTTGGGCGTCATCGCCCTGTCCATGGAAGCGGTGCAGCGGGAGGCCATGCTGTACGGCCAATATCCCCTTGAGCACTTCTGCCGCCTTCTGGCTCACGGCCTGCTGCACCTTCTTGGCTTTGACCATGGCCCGGATATGGACGGCGCCACCGAGGCCATGATTGAAGCGGGTATGGCCAACCTCGCCTCTGAAGCCTGACTCCTTGTCGAGGTCCTCATCCCGCCTGTCAGCGCAGGTCAACGGGCAGCAGGAACTGGTACAAGCTGCCGTAGGTGGCGACCCACAGGGAATCTCCCTTGATTTCCAGGTAGTCGTGGGCCGAGTCCAGCTCCGTGGTTGACAGGACCGCGCCCGAGGCCGCGTCCACCAGATGCAGGTAGTCGGGCTCGTCGGTAAAGCCGTACCCGCAGATGACCACGCCCCGGTAGATAAGAATGATGTTGTTGGAGGTCAGGGGCGGGGTGCGCCAGAGCACGGTCATGGTGCTGGGGTCCAGGCAGACCAGGGACGAGCACGCGCCGTCCGCATCACGGGAATAGCTTTGGCACGCTTCGTTGAAATACAGCAGTCCGTTGGAATATCTAACGTCCTGGATCTCGAGGTGCTGGGTTGCTGACAGGGCGCTGTTCAGGTTCACGAGCCAATGCACGTCGTTCAGGTCGCTGACGAGCATGGCGGTAAAACGGTTGTTGGTGGCGTCCATGGTGTAGGGCCCCTTGTACAGGCAGAAATAGCCTGCATCGACCTTGTCCGCGATGACCAGGGTTTGGCCGTCGAGCTCCGTGGGGATGAATTCGGGGAGGTCGGTGGGGATGCTCTCCCGAAAGCGGAAGATCTTTCCATTGGGCTTGTTGCGGCCCGTAAGCCCAAGGCTCGTGAGGTCCGCGTCCGAAGCGATATCAATGCGGCTTTGTTCGCTGAGCGGTCCCCACAAGGTGTCCTGGGCCACGGCCCCAACAGGAAAGAGGATGGGGATGGCGATAAAAAAAACAAGTATGACATCTAGATGGCGCATAACAGCTCCTTTGGGATGGGCAAGTGGGAAAGAGAATGGTAGCTGTTGCTCAAAAGGAAATCTAGTTGGAGAAGGCTCTTTACAAGT
>QZKZ01000131.1 GCA_004796465.1 Desulfovibrio sp. | reverse complement strand
GGCAATAACCCTCATGGGCACGGGCGAGGTCTCGGCCCTGGCCTTCAGCACCCGGCTCTTGTCCATGTTCGAGGACACCACGCCCAAGGTGCTGCCCTTGGAGACGTATCTCCGCCACTCCATGGCCTGCGCCACAGTGGCGCACCAGTTGGCCGAGGCCTGCAACAAGCCCGAGCCCTCCAAGTACTTTGTGGCCGGACTGGTGCATGACATTGGCCGGCCCATTCTGTTTTCCGCGCACCCGGACATGGCGAAAATCCTCTTTGCCTTGCAAATGCAAAAGGGCATGCCCCTGGATGAGGGCGAGGAAATGGTCTTTGATATCAACCACGCCATGCTCGGCGGCTTGTTCCTGGCCAAGTGGGGGCTACCCCAGAGCATTGTGAACGCGGCTTTGCTGCACCACGACCCCACGGCTTGCCACGGCAAGGAAACCGCTGAGATCGTGTTCGTGGCCAACCAGGTGACCACGGCCCTGGGCTTTGGCTGCAATTACTTTTACACGGGCAGGCCTGGCCAATACATCTGGGACGACCTCGGGATTACGCCGGATTCTTTGGGGAATATGCTGACGGGCATCGACGAGAAGTTGGAGATTTTGTTCGCGGCTGTGTTTCCTGGCGAATAATCCGCAATACTGCGAGAGGGTGTTTCGGCCCGGGGAACGTGTTCCCCGGGCCGTTTTTTCGATTTTCTCGGGATACTGAGGCTATGCCTTAGCCCCGGCGCGCCGTAAACGGCGTAGAGTGGGCAACATCGCCATGTTGGGCAGCAGCACGGCAGTGATGACCACGGCGCCGCCCAAGCCCTGGACCAGGGTCAGCCGCTCGCCCAAGGCGATCCAGGCCGCTACCACCGTGACCACGGGCACGCCATTGATAAACACCGAAGCGCGCGAGGCCTCGATCTTGGTCAGGGTGTAGTTGTAGCACGCGAACGCGCCAAAGCTGCAGAGCACGGTCAAAAAGGCGAACCCAACCCAGGCCTGGTTGCTGATGGCCGAGGGCTCGAACTCAGGCAGTTTCCACAGGAAAAAGGGCAGGAACAGCACCGAGCCGTAAGCCATTTGCAAAAACGTGATGTCCAGGGCGTCGTGCTTGCGGCCGAGATAGCGGGCGAGCACCATATAACAGGCAGCAGCCACAACAGCGCCAAGCATGAGCAGGTCGCCGAGCAGGCCGCCTTCCAGGCTCCAGGAAAAGTCAGCCGCACCCATGACCAGCATGACCACACCCGCCGCGGACAAAAGCACGGACAAGGTCTTGATCCCGGTTATCCTCTCCTTGAGCAGCACCGCGGACATGACCAGCACCATGATCGGAATGGTGGTCACGATGAGCGATGCGCTGGAGGCGGAAGTGAGCGTGAGCCCCATGGTCTCGCACATGAAGTAGGCAAAGGGCTGGAACAGGGCCAGGAGCATCATCCTGCCGTGCTCGGCCAGGGTCAGCTTGGGCAAACCCCTGCCCGTGGCGAACAATACGCCCACAAAGATGAGAGCGGCCAAGCTGAAGCGCAGGAACACCAGGATAAAGACATCGAACTCCTCAAGCACCACCTTGCTCCACACAAAGGACAGGCCCCACAGGACCACGGCGGTCATGAGCGCCACATACGTCAGGGTTCCGGATCGTTGCATGATTCTTCCTTTTCACGACAAGATGACTGCACCTTGCCGAGACAGGGAGGGGAAAGCTTGGATAAAATTGCGGTGAAGGGAATTATTCGGCGGCAAAGCGCCGGGCCTGCTGATACTGGCGGGGCGTGGCCCCCACAGCCTGCTTGAAATTCCGGTTGAGATGGCTCTGGTCGGAAAAGCCGGTCTCCTGGGCCACCCTGGCAATGGGCAGGCCATGGGCCAGGAGCTTGCGCGCCGCATTGATCCGGCACTGGTTCTGATAGGCATGGGGCGGCAAACCCACCTGCTCCTTGAACACCCGCAACAGATGGTAGGCGCTGAGGCCGCTGGCCAGGGCCAGTTCATCCAAGGAAATGGCCTCGCTGTAGCGTTCCGCAAGCAGGGACCGAGCCGTCTGCACGGCTTGTACCGGTTCCTTGGGTGGGGCCACCGGGCCGTGGTGGCTTGCATGGTCCATGAGGAATTCGGAAAAAGTCTCGTGGATCAGGCTCTCGCGCTCCAAGCGGGAGGGTTCGGTGAGCAGGGTCTCGAAGAGCTGCATCAGGGCCTCGAAATGGGGCGAGCCTTGTATGAGAGACGGAAGAATCACCGGGTCCCCGAAGTCAGTGGGCAGGGACCGGGCCAAACCCGCCCACCACTCCTGGTCAATGGAGAACATG
>QZKZ01000392.1 GCA_004796465.1 Desulfovibrio sp. | reverse complement strand
TACGTCCCCTGGACGACGAGGAGATGTTCACCGTGGCCCAGCGCGGCCTGGCCGCCCTGAAGCTGGACTTGGATGACCAAGCCGTGCGTTTCCTCGCGGCCATGGCCCACGGCGATGCCCGCTCCCTGCTCAACTTGCTGGAATACGCATCCGAGATCGACCCGGACAAGCGGACCCTGGACGAACTGAGAAAGGCCCTGCCCGAGGTGGTGCTGCGCCACGACAAGGCAGGCGACAGCCACTACGAGTTGGCCTCGGCCCTGATCAAGTCCATTCGCGGCTCTGATCCGGATGCGGCCCTGTATTATTTGGCTTGTCTGCTCGAAGGCGGCGAGGACCCCCGCTTTGTGTGCCGTCGCCTCATCTTGTCCGCGTCAGAGGACGTGGGCTTGGCCGACCCCTATGCCCTGCCCCTGGCCGTGGCCTGCCAGCAGGCCGTGGAGTTCGTGGGCATGCCCGAGGGTTTTATCCCCCTGGCCGAGACCGTGGCCTATCTGGCCCTGGCCCAGAAGAGCAATGCCTCTTACGCCGCCTACCTGTCCGCGAAAAAGGAGATCCGCCAGAGCGGAGTCAAACCCGTGCCCCTGCACCTGCGCAACCCCGCCACCAAGCTGCAAAAGGAATGGGGCTTCGGCGAGGGCTACAAGTACCCGCACGATTTTCCCAACGGCTGGGTGGCCCAGGAGTATTTACCTGATGAACTCAAGGGCAGGCGGTTTTTTCAGCCCAAGGGGCGGGGTATGGAGCGCAGGTTGACGGTGTGGTGGCGCAAGATGTGGGGAAAAAAGGACAATCCAAAGTAAGGTGTCTCTACTGAACAATAAACTCCACCGCATCCATCCTGCCCAAATCATCCATGACCACCAGCCTGTGCTCGCCCCGTTCCGGGACGAGAAACAGCTGCTTCTCGGGTGGGCCAGAGCCCACGAGCGCACCGTCCTGATACCAATAGAGCTGCCGGGTCTCGGCCCCGCATTGGGCGGACAGCGCAATGCTCTGGAACTCTGCTGGGGCCTCGCTCCGGATGTAATAGGGAGTTAGCGGGTTGGGCGAGACGATTGCCGGGCCCTCGCCGTCCGCCACCATGTTGCAAGTTGGATGCAGGGGTGGCAGGCCGCGTACGTTCATGCCCTGGTCCCGCCACCATGCCGTGAGTTCGGCCGGGTAGACCCGCACGATCTCGGCATAATGATCCCGGTGCATAAGGCAATTGCCTTCCAAGCGCAGGCCGGTCTCATTGTCCAGGAACATCCTGCGGTGCATGGTGTCGCGGGGCAACCTCGTCACGCCGCGTATGGCGGCAATCTCCATGCGTTCTTCACAGTGGGGAGTGGGCAAATGGCGGCTCTCGGCGCAGACCTCCAGGGTCTCGATGTTGGGAAGAAATGGCCTGTCCAGGGGTGTGCCGCCTTGCTCCAAGGCCCGGAACAGGTCGAACAGGATCGGCCCGGCATGGCGCGCGCCGGAAATGCCTTTTTGCGCCCTGCCGTCCAGGTTTCCGACCCACACGCCAATGGTGTAATTAGCGGTAAAGCCCAGGGCCCAGGCATCGCGGTGGCCAAAGGAAGTGCCGGTCTTCCAGGCGATCTCGGGCAGGTCTCGGGTCAAGCGCCAGGCAGCAGGCATGTCGCTACGCTCCACCTGGGCCAGGATGTCCGTGACCAGACGGCAGCTCTCAGGCGACAGCAATCGTTCTCCAGCCACGGGATCGCCCATGAGCATGCGCACTTCCCTGAACTCGCCGCCTTGGCCCAGGGCCGCGTACATCCCGGCCAGATCCAGCAGCCGCACTTCGCAAGCGCCCAGGGCCAGGGGCAAGCCATAGTCCTGGGCAGGCCTGTCAAGGGTGGTCAGGCCGCCACGGTCAAGGAGTGTGTAGTACGGGACCAGGCCGGTCTCGCTCAAGAGGCGAACCACCGGCGTATTCAATGACCGGATCAGGGCCTCTTCCACCGTGACCCGGCCGCTGTAGGTGTTGTCGTAGTTGCGTGGAGTGTAGCCTGCAAACTCCGTGGGGATGTCCAGGAGGATCGATTGGGGCACGATGTGGCCCTGGTCCATGGCCAGGGCGTAGAGAAAGGGTTTGAGCGCCGAGCCCGGTGAACGTTTGATGAGCGCTCCGTTGATCTGGCCGTGGTGCGCGTCGTCGAAAAAATCCGTTGACCCGGCCATGGCCAGCAGTTCCCGGGTCTCGTTGTCAATGACCACCACAGCCGCGTTCTCCAGGCCCAGCCCCCTGAGCCAGGATGCGCGGTCCGCGAGTTTGGCTTGCACGGTCAGTTGGGTGTAGCGGTCAATGGTGGTGTGCAGGCGGGGTT
Organism: Desulfovibrio sp.; assembly: GCA_004796465.1. Classification (GTDB taxonomy): domain Bacteria; phylum Desulfobacterota; class Desulfovibrionia; order Desulfovibrionales; family Desulfovibrionaceae; genus MADRE1. The sequence continues at coordinate 2,224 of QZKZ01000392.1, read as the reverse complement.
GGCGGCCGTATTCGTCCACAGCCCATTGGGCAAGGTGCGGGGCCACCATGGGCGGCCTGCGCAGGGACTCGGGCAAGGGCTGGTTCTTGGCCGCTTCGGTCCACTCGCGTGGGAACACTCCCCTGTTGGCGAGTTGGTCCAGGAAGTCGTCGCGCACGGCCTTGGCCAACTCGGGATGGCGCACCGGATCAAAGCGGTTGGGAGAGCGCGGCAGCACCGTGAGCAACGCGCATTGCTCCAGGGTCAGCTTGTCAGGCGTTGTGCCGAAATAAAAGTACGACGCCGCGCCCACGCCCACGATGTTGCCGCCGTAGGGCGTCATGTTCAGGTATGATTCAAGGATGTCTTCCTTGCTGTACTCTCGCTCAAGCTGCACGGCCCGGAAGGCCTCCACGATCTTGGCGGCCAGGGTTCGCTCCTTGGGTTCGGCCAGCCGCGCCACCTGCATGGTGATGGTCGAGCCGCCGCTCACCACCCGCAACTCCCGGAGATTAATAAACGCGGCCCGCAGCACGGCGAAGGGATTCACCCCGGGGTGGCGTTCAAAGGCGTGGTCCTCGGAAGCCAGGAAACACTCGATGAGCAGCGGTGAGACCTCGTCAATGGACACCTGAAAGCGCCAGCGGTCGTCCTGGGGCAGGAACAGCCGCAAGGGCTCGCCATCCCTGTCCAAGACCACGGTGGCGGCTTGCGGGGCCAGGGTCCGCGCGGGAAAGGGAAACCAGCTATCCAGGAGAAAAAACGCGCCAAACCCCAACAACACCAACCAGGACAACCCCAAGCACGCCCGGCGGGACCATTTCCCGCCGAGCATGTGGATAAGCGCTTGGGCAGCAAGGGACGTCATGGCCAGTTACATCTCCGCGTTGCTGGATTCCTGCTCCAGCTCAGTGGTGATGGGCTCAGGCCGTTCAGGGGTTTCCGGCTCTCCGTTCGTGCCGTCCGGGTCGTTCGATTCTTCGGTTTCGTTCGAGTCCAAGGGCTCGGCCTCGGGAGCATCCGGGGAATCCGGTACTATGATAATGGTGCCTGTCTCGCCAGAGGCAAGTATCTCGGGATCGTACATGGCTTCGGCCTGCACCGGCGGCAAGGTGAACTGGCCCGGCGTCACGGCCCGCACCAGGGAGTAATACGTTTGCCATTGGTTGCGGCGGGGATCATTGGGATCGCCGTCCAGGTCGAGGAACAGCAGGATGCGGTCGTCGCGCAAGTCCTGATACGCGGGCTCGGACATTTCCTCAATGACCCAGGGCAGGGATTCCGTGGTGTCCAGGCGCGGATTCTCCACTTCCAGGCCCGTGGGCAGCAAGGACTGCACCGCTACATTGTCGATGTCCCCGCGCAGGCTGCGTACCTCGGTGCGCATTACAATGAGGTCGCCTTGACGTACATTGTGCAGGTCCAGGGGGCCGCCCTCGCGGGTCAGGAACTGGCGGCGAACTGCCACGCCGTTTTCCTCGGCCGTGTAGGCCTCGCGAGTAGGCACGCCTCTGGAGGCGATGGAGAAGAAAGCCGCGCCAGGCGTGTACCCGCTGTCCATTTCAATGCGCAGGGGCGCGGCGCCTTCCACGAATACCCGCACAAACGGCGCTTCATTGCTGAATTCGCCGAGCAGTTCCTCGCCCAGATAGACCCGGCCCGAATAGGGACCCTTGTCGATCTGGCGCGAGAAGTACTTGCCCAGGGCCATGTAGCAGAAGGCGTTTTCCTGGGTGGTGCGGTAGGGCTGCTGTTCCATCATGTCGATGACCTTGTACACGGCTTCAAGCACGAGTTGGTCATTGTCGCTCACGTCCAGGATCACGGAAAGGCGCATGGCCAGGTTGCGCAGGGTCGAGTCCACGGAACCGCCCGAGGAGTAGTAAAAGCGCTGGTTGGTCCAGCCGCTCCGCTGGGCTCCGGCCATGAGCTGGTCCATGGTCTGGATGTCGCCGATCATGCCGTAGGCCGCGCCCAAGACAGGCGCGGGACCGGCCATGAGCTGACGCTGGTGGTTGCGGTGCAGGCTGTTCATGAGCCCGATGTGCTCGTTGCGTCCGGCCTTGGACATCACATACAGCGCATAGCACAAGGTGTTCAGCTCGGAATCCGAATACGCGTCCTTGCTCACCAACATTTCATCGCTGATGTAATCCACGGCGTTTTCCAGGACAGTGTCGCCCACATGGTACCCCGCGTCCTTGGCTTCGAGCAGGAAGTGGGTGGCGTAAAGCGTGCCCCAGGG
>QZKZ01000152.1 GCA_004796465.1 Desulfovibrio sp. | reverse complement strand
GCTTTCAGGCTGCTGACAAAGCACCATCTGCTGCGTCACTGAAAAAAGGCCAAGACGCTTATGTATATTGAATACACTGCGCGCCTTGGCCTTTTTTCGTTCCTTGCATCTGGCGCCTTCTCAGCAGCCTGAGCTAAATTTGACTTTGTCAACAATTTACAAAGCCCGGTTTTGTCGGGCTTTTTCATTCGTGGATCGTCATGTCCGATCAGGACAAGGGCTTGATGCTCTTGAACAGCTTGGAGCGGAACAGGCCCAACTTGCCCAGGCGAAAGAGCATGGCCGTTCCCAGGCAGCCCAACCCGTAGCGCACGCTGCGCCGGAAGTTGATGGACGAGGAATCGGGTTCGTACTTGGTGGGGCAGGATATCTCAGCGATGTGTTCGCCTGTCCACAGGACCTGGGCCAGCATCTGGTTGTCAAAGACAAAGTCGTCGGAGTTGACGTCCAGGTCAATGGCGTTGATGAGTTCGGCGGAAAAGGCGCGAAAGCCCGTATGGTACTCGGACAGCTTGGCTCCGGTGATCATGTTTTCCCAAAAGGTCAGGCCCCGGTTGGCCACGTATTTCCAGGCGGGCATGCCGCCTTTGCGCGCGTAGCCGCCCAGGATGCGCGAGCCCAGCACGCAGTGGTACAGGCCGTTGCCGATGAGCGAGGCCATGGCCGGGATCAGCTTGGGCGTGTATTGATAGTCCGGGTGCACCATGATAACGATGTCGCCGCCCGCCTCCAAGGCCAATTGGTAGCAGCTCTTTTGATTGCCGCCATAGCCCCGGTTCTTTTTGTGGACGTGGACCACCGTGTTGGACAGGTTGCGGGCGATTTCAACGGTGTCGTCCTGGCTGGCGTCGTCGACCACGATCACGAGGTCCACCACTTCTTGGGCCATGACCTCGTCATAGGTCTTTTCAATGGTCTTTGCCGCGTTGTAGGCGGGCATCACCACAACGACCTTTTTGTCTTTGTACATAACGAACTGAGATCCTTACGCTAAAATCTGAATGAAACCATGCGCCCCCAGCGGTGGACGCGGGTCTTGCGTCCCGTGCCAGGAAAGGGGCATTACAGGAACATGCCCATGACGTCCAGTGCCCATGTCCAAGCGCGGCAAGTCGCTCCACAATCTCCTCTTGATACGGCCGAAGCCGGGAACGGTCGCATGGCAGCCGTCTTGGCCCTGCTGCTCATCACCCTCGCAGCCCTTGTGGTCCGATTGTTCCACTTGGGCCTGCCCATGCGTTTCGACGAGGCCTACACCTTCATCCATTACGCGTCCCTGGACTTTCCCGGCGTGGTCTCCACTTATGACACCACCAACAATCATATCCTCAACTCGGTTTTGATCCACTTTTTGACCCGTTTGTTCGGGGATTCGCCTGAGGTGATCCGTTTGCCCGCTCTGGTCGCCGGGGTGCTGCTCGTTCCGGCCACGTACTCTGCCGCAGCCAAACTTTACGGCCGCTACGCCGCCCTGTTCGCTGCCGCGCTCACCGCGGCCTCGTCCGTGATGATCGAGTATTCGGTCAACGCCAGGGGCTACACCATGATTTTCCTGGCGTTCATCCTGCTTATTCGTCTGGCAGCCGGGCTCAAGGACCAGCCCAAGCTCTTGCCTTGGCTCGGTTTTTCCCTGGTTGCGGCTCTGGGTTTTTGGGCCATCCCCATCATGTTCTATCCCTATGCCGTGGTTGCGGGCTGGCTGTTTCTGAGTTTTGTGTTGGGGGATTCGTGCTTGGGCCGGTGGCGCGGCATCGGTCTGCTCTGCTTGTCCGGCCTGGCCACCGTGATTGTGGTCGCGGCCTTGTATGCGCCGGTGTTCCTGTCCGACCAGTTCGAATCCATGGACGCGCTCAACCCCGACGTGACTCCAAAAACCGTGGGCTACCTCCTGGCCCAACTGCCCGTGGTCTTCGCGGACTTGGGGCTGCTCTGGGTCAGGGATCTGCCAGTGGTGGCCGTCGTGGCTGTGGCGGCATTCCTGGTGCTGTCCCTTGTCCAGCATGCGAGGGTGGCCCAACACAAGGTGCCGTATCACCTTTTGGTGCTGATCCTCATTGCGGGCATTGTGCTGGTGCAGAGGGTGGTGCCTTACCCCAGGGTCATGCTGTTTCTCTACCCCTTGCTCGCCATCTGGGCCGGTGCGGGGTTCGCCTGGCTCGTGCAGGCCATCCGCGAGACAAGGGCCAAGCAGTGGACCCTACCCTTGTTCGCCGTGGTGGTGTGCGTCCTGGCCTCGCTGCTGGTGGCCAGGACCCGGTCCGTGGCCCTGTCTATCCAGACCGGCGTGTTGCCCGACGCCCAAGCAGCCGCCCAATACATCGCCTCGGAGTATGAGCCGGGCGACCGGCTGCTCATGCGCCATCCCGCCAACGAGATCATGCTTTATTATTTCCGGCGTCTGGATTTTCCCTACGAAGAGTGGCGGGAGCAGGAGACCCGGCAATCCAAGCGCGTGTTCCTGCTGGTGAACCTGGCTCACAAGCAGCGGTTGGAATACCTGCTCCGGAGCAACACCATCGACTTGGTTGGGTATCACATGGAGTTGGCCGCCGAGTTTCCCACGGCCCTGGTGTATGAGATCAACGGTGAGTAAGCGGGGGCTTACAAGGACGCGCACACGATCTTGTTTTCAGACGTGTCGAAGTAGAACTGGCTGTAATTTTGCGGCTGCTCAAAGCGCAGGGTCGTGCCGAAGCAATGGATAATGGCGCCGGGGTAAATGGTCTTGTGCACCTTGACCCTGGCTTTCATGGTCTCGCGGATCCTGTCCCGCTCTTCCTGCAAGCGCTCCTCAACCCCTTTCAGTTCCTTTTCCGCCTTGAGCCTGGCCTTGAGCAGATCGGCCACGGCCCGCTTTTTTTCCGGCGGGGCCTTTTCCAGGATGGCCCGGGGATCGCCCGTGCCCAGCACGCCCAGGATCTTCTGGAGAATGGCCTGCAGCTTTTGGCGTTTTTCCACGTCTTGGTGGGCGATTTCCCGCTCCAAGCCGAGAAAGATGGTGGTTTCCACGCCCAGTTCCGAACCGATTTCATTGGCCTCCACGCCCTTGCCGCAGCGGATGGTGCTGCCCACAATCTTGCCCCGGCCCCGGTTGGCCAAGACATGGCCCGCAGCGAAAACGATGCAGTTGTTGATTTCGTGGGCAATGTCCACGTCGCCCTCAACCGAGGTGATGGTGGCGTTTTTGGCGAACAGCGCGGATACGCCGCCCTGGGCTTTGATGGTCGCGCCTTGGCGGTCCATGAGAATGCCACCGCGCACGTCGATGTGGCCCACTGCAGAGACGTTGGAGCTTTCGATCACGTCGCGCACCAGCACGTTGCCGGGCGAGTTCACCGCGAATCCCGAAAGGATGGAGCCGCGCACGTTGACCGAGCCCTTTTCCACGTCAATGTTCCCCGAACTCATGTCCACGTCGCCTTCGGTCTCGTAGACGTCGGACACGGCGAGCACGTTCTTGCGGAACAAGACCATGCCCGAGTCCGTGGAGGTGAACTCCTTGCCGTCGGGCGAGGCCTCCACGTTTTCGCCCACAGTGATGTTCAGGGGCTGGCCCTCTCGCGCGGGGATGACGCGGCCATAAATGTCGCGGCCAGGCGCGCCCTTTTCCGGGGGAATGATCCGGCCCAGGAGCTCCCCAGGCCCCACCGAGCGGACCACACCCCGGGAGCGGTAGTCCATGGACCCGTCCTCGGCTTCGCTGCCCACTACCGAGCGATCATCTTTAAAGACCATTTCAAAGCGGCCGTCTTTGCCGTCAATGGGCTTCATGCCCCGGCAGACCACAACGTCGTGGACCGGCGCTCCCTTTTCCTTGGCTTCTTCAACAGCAGAGGCCAGGGAGCGGCCATCCGCCTTTTCCACGATTTCAAACTCTTCGAAAGCCTCTTGCATGCGTTCGGGAGTAAAAGGTTTGCCCGAGAAATCATGGGGGTAGACAGTGGCCAGGGCGGACATGCCGTCCTTGGCGGGCTCCAACAAGGGGGTGACCCGTACTTCCTGGCGCTGGTATTCCACAAGGCCGAATGTCTCGGATCGCACCAGCAGGCTGGTGGTGTCGATGTGGCAGTGGGCGTCCTCGGGAAAGCTGATGTCCTTGCCCCGTTTACCGCCGGGCGCGGGAATCTTGGTGCCGCTGATCTTTACGCCCGGCTCGGACTGGGATGCGGGAATCAGGCGGCCAATGGCGTCGCTGGGAAACACGGGAAAGGCCCAGTCCCCCAAGGGTTCGATATCCGCGTCCTTGGCTTGGACAGGCTGGACCCCCTTGGCAATGACCACGCCCTTGACCTGCTCGCCCTTTTCCAGGGCATCAATGACCTTTTGCGCGGCCACGGGGTCGTACTGGACGCGAACGCCTGAATTGGTGAGGATTTTTTTGAACTGATGCAGGGACAGGGCGCGGCCCCTGCCCAGTGCGGGACGGCCTTCCGCGACCGTGGCTGTCATGCCGTCGTTGGAAATATCGATTTCGATCTCTGCGTCGCAGTGGGCAAGCGACGCTTCATAGCGCCCGTCACCGGCATCCTTGATTTCGATGTTGTCCGGAGGGGCGTTGAACTTTTCCGCCGCCATTTTCAGGGCGGCCTGTTCGTTGTCAGCCCTGATGGGAAGGACGCGAGCCTGCATCAATTCCTGCCGTGGTAAAAGGTATGGGACGCCGGGAACGACCGTTCCCCCTGGCTCGGGTCGTGACCGCGCCCTTGGCCGTTGGGTTGGCGACGGGCTGAGCCCATGTTACACCAACGAGCGGCTATATCGTATGACTTTATGATATTATTTCCTTCTTATCAACACGGAATTTGTCCTTAGGCGTTTGGCATGTGATGTATTTAGGATGCGATGTATATTGGTATGAATTTCAAGCAATTGGACGAACAGGAGTTGAGCATGCCGTATATCCCACGGGAAAAAAGGGAAAAATTTGACGAGCACCTCGCGGAGTGCGCCAAGGAACTTGCAACGCAAGGAGAGCTGAACTACTGTATCTACAAGTTGTCTTCCTTGCTTATCGAGCGCTTGGGGCAGAGTTATGATACCCTGAGCCTTTGCTCAAGCGCCATGGAGCACGCCAAGCTGGAGTGGTACCGAAGGAAGTTGGTCCCTTATGAAGAAGTCAAGATAGGTGAAAACGGGGACATCTGAAGCTTGGCGCAACGTCGGCTGTGCAGTATTGATACTGTTACGCAGTACTCAGCACCTTGGAGTAAGGATATTTCACTCATTTATCCTTGTGTTCCAGTGTCCTGGCTTGATTGATCCATCAAAATGGGATAGTATTGCATACGACAATTCTTGCCACGATTTTGCGGCACGCCGAAGAGACCGAACCGGCTGCGGCATGACCGGCCGGTGCCAAGATCAACGCCAGAAGGGCTCCATCAGGAGCCGTCAAGGAGAATACCATGGATACTCCCAATAACAACGTGACACCCATTCATCAGGAGAACACCGAGACCATTGCCTCCGACCCCGGGCCCGAATCAGTTCCCCTGCGCAAGGACCTGAGCCGCGTGTCCCTGTTCCTGTCCATCCTGTGCCTGATCCTGCTGGCCATCGTGTTTTTCGCGGTGAACCGCAACATGGCCGGGCTCACGGGCGAAATCTCCGGAGAAGGCGACCTGGCCCAGCAAGCTGCCGAACTGCGTGAAACCGTGACTGCCTTGGACGCTGAGCTGAGTGAAATGGCCAATACTTTGACGCTGTACGGCAACCGCAACGCCATGCTGCGTTCGGATATGGAAGAGGAACTAAGCCGCATCGACGGCGTGGACCAGCAGCTTTCCGGCTTGTCCGTGCAGCTTTCGGCCATGGGCGCCATGCTCGCGGACCTGGAGCAGCGCATCGCCGTGCTCGACGATTTGCCCCAAGAGGCCAAGCGGATCATCCAGGCGGCCATGCTCGAGGACTTGGCGGGCCGGGTGGAAGCCTTGGCTGGAACAGCGGATCAGGAACAGCAGGCCAAGCTCATGGAAGCCCTGAGCCTGATCCAGGATGCACGGCAAGATTTGCAACGATAACAGGGCAATTGGGGCTGCATTCCAACCGGGCCGACGCTGCGGGGAGGTCTTTGATGCCCGGCTGGACATTTAAGGCATTTTGCATAATAGTTACAAGGCTTTTGCCCCCTTTTTCATTGCCTGGACACAGGACTGTCCGGCCGGTGCAGGGCGGCAAGGCGGACGTAAGCCGTATGCGAGGTCGGGGCGCTCGCCGCGAACCTCAAGCGAACCGCAGGGGTGGACGCCCAGGCGTCCCGGTTCGTGAACCGCAACCACTCTGCCCAAGGGCGGGGCGATCAATAGGTTGTTTATGGACATTGCAACGCTCTTTGGCGTGATTGTCGGTTTTTCCCTGGTTCTTGGCGCCATATTCCTGGGCGGCGCAGTTGACGTCTTCATCAACATTCCGGGCATGATGATCGTGCTCGGCGGCACCTTTGCCGCCATCTGCGTCACCTTTCCCTTGGAAGAGGTCCGCCAGTCCTTCATGGGTGGTTTGCAGGTGTTTTGGGCCCGCAGGGTCAAGCCCCAGGAAGTGGTCAACACCATGGTCCGCATCGCGGAGATCAGCCGCCGCGAGGGCTTGGTGGCCCTGGAAAAGATCCAGACGGAAAACGCCCTGCTCAAGAAGGCCTGCCAGCTCATTGCGGACAACGCCGACCCCATGCTTATCCGCGATACCGTGATGATCGAGATCGCGACCATGAAACGCCACCACGGGGTGTCCATCGCGGTGTTCCGCCGCTTGGCCGGATTCGCCCCGGCCTTCGGCATGATCGGCACGCTCATCGGCTTGGTCCAGATGCTGCACCGCCTGGACGACCCCAAGGCCATCGGCCCGGCCATGGCCGTGGCTATATTGACCACCTTTTACGGCGCGCTCATGGCCAACCTCCTGTTCATGCCCATTTCCGGCAAGATCAAAGCCAGGACACTGCAAGAAGAACTGCACCTCAACATTATTTTCGAGGGCGCCAAATCCATCTTGGAGAACAACAACCCCAGGCTGGTCTACGAAAAGCTGTCCTCGTTCATCCCTCCCAAGGAGCGGATCAGTGCTCGATAGCCAATATCTCCTGGATGAAGATACCCTCAACTCCGCCAACGAGGACGAAGAGGATGTCAATGCATGGATAATCACCTTTGCCGACATCTCCATGCTCCTTCTGGTCTTTTTCATTTTGCTCTTTTCAATGTCGGAAATCCGCGAGGACATGTTCACTGATTCCTTTACCTCGGTGCGCAAGGCCCTGGGAAACGACGAGGAATTTTCCATGGCCTCCCGTTTGCAAACCGACGAGGCAGTGCTCCTGGAAACCATGCGTTTGCAGCGCGAACTTATCGAGGCCCAGCGCACGGTGTACGCGGAGATCACCACCTACATCAATACCAGGGGAGTGGAAGGCATCGTGGGCGCGGTGTTCGACCAGGGCAAGATCACCCTGTCCGTTGACGCGGAAGTGCTGTTCGCGCCGGGACAGGCCGAACTCTCCTCTGAAGGCAGGGAGTTGATTCTGACCACGCTCAAGGATATCTTCATTCAACAAAACGACCAGCACATTCTCATCCAGGGGCACACGGACAGCGACCCGCCGCCCGAGGGCAGCCCGTTTCGCGACAACTGGGAGCTCTCCACCCTGCGGGCCGTGAGCGCCCTGCGTGTGCTCATGGAAGAGGGCATCGAGCCCGTGCGCTTGGCCGCAACGGGTTTTGCGGACATGCATCCCATCCAGCCCAATACCACCGAGGAGAATAAGGCCATTAATCGCCGCGTGGATTTCGTGCTGGAAAAGGTCGTTGAACAGGATTAGTCGAAGGCTCCGGCTTGATATTGTCCGGCACCGCACTTGCTCAACCCGTACTTGTCAAACTGTTGAGGCGATATATATGACCGCTAGGGATGACAGCTTTGATTTTTCCTTTCCCAAAGAGCCCGAGCACAAGCGGGAGGCGTTCCGGGCCAGCCTGCCCGGGCTCAAGGCCAAGCTGGCCGGCACGGACCGTGAATACGCGGTCAAGGACATCAGCGCCGCGGGCATGGCCCTGCACAACCCCTCCAAGCGGGGATTTCGGGCCGGAGATGTGCTGGCCCTGGAGATCATCCTCAACAACAAGACCTTGTTGACCAGCGTGGCTGTTACGGTGAAACGAGTGCTTGACAACGGGCTCGTAGGATGTTCCTTCGTGGGGCTTTCGCCTCGGCAAGAGGCCCATTTGGACAAGTTGGTATTGGAAGTGCAAAAGCGCTTGATTGCCGTGAAAAAAGCAAAAAGCAGGAAATAGCAGGGGCAGAGATTGGGTATTTCCGGACACAAGGTGCTCGTCGCCAACCGCGGCGAGATCGCCATACGCATTTTTCAGGCCTGCCAAGACCTGGATGTGGAATTCGTGTGCGTTTACGCTGATGAAGACCGCCACTCCGGGCACGTGACCATGGCCCGGGAAATTGGCGGGGAAAAATCGCTCTACCGCATCTCCTCGTATCACGACGCCAACGAAATTTTGGCCGTGGCCGATGACGCCGGAGCAACGGCCATCCATCCGGGCTACGGCTTTTTTGCGGAGAATTTCCGCTTTGCGCGGCGCGTGACCGAACGCACCCGCAAGCTGGTGTTCATCGGCCCCTCGTGGCGGGTGATCCGCGACTTGGGTGACAAGATCAACACCAAGCGCTTGGCCCGCAGCCTTGAGGTGCCCACGGTGCCCGGCTCGGACAAGCCCATTTACGATGAAATGGAAGCCGAGGAGATCGCGGAGAGCCTGTTTCTTTTTCAGGAAGAACAGGGCATTGAGCGGCCCCTGGTGCTGGTCAAGGCCTCTGCCGGAGGCGGCGGCATGGGCATCGAGGAGGTGCACGACCCGGACATGTTCCGCTCCGTGTACCGCCGCATCCGCAACTACTCCCTCAGGCAGTTCAAGGACGAGGGCGTGCTCATCGAGCAGCGGGTCATGGACTACAACCACCTGGAAGTACAGGTGGTGTCCGACCGCACCGGCATCAATCCCGTGCACTTCGGCACCCGCAATTGCTCGGTCCAATCCACGGGCCGCCAGAAACGTATTGAGGTGGCCCCGGGCTTCGCGCCCAAGGAGATCACCTACAATTTCGATGCACAAGGCGTGTTGGACGACATTATAGAACACTCCTTGGCCATGGCCAGGGAAGTGGGCTACGACAACGTGGGCACCTGGGAGTGGATCGTCACGCCCGTGGGCATGCCCTTTCTCATGGAAGTCAACACTCGAATCCAGGTGGAGAACGGGGTGTCCGCAGCCATCGCCCGTCAGGGCTCCAACCCTGACGTGAACCTCATTGCCGAGCAGATCCGCATCGGCCTGGGCGAGGACCTGGGCTACACCCAGGACGACGTGGCATTCGAGGGCGTGGGCATCGAGTACCGGCTCATTGCCGAGGACCCGGACAACCGCTTCAGCCCCTGGGTCGGGCGCATCGACCAATTCGATTGGCAAGCCCAGGACTGGCTCAAGGTGCACACCCAAGTGCCCACTACCGAGTCCTACGAAATTCCCACGGAATACGACCCCAACTTGGCCCTGGCCATTATCTGGGGCAAGGATTTGCAAGAAGCCAAAACACGGGGCGTCCAGTTTTTGGATTCCTTGCAACTGGCCGGACAGGACGGAAGCGGCGGCAGCCTCAAGTCCAACGTGAAGTTTTTGCGGGAGCAAACAGAGCGCTTGCTTGAGTTTTGATTCCTTGGCCTGTTGATGATACAAAATGCTCCTGCCGCAAGTGTCCTTGCGCTGCAATTCGTGCGCGGACCCAAGTAGCGGCCTTTCGAACACATCCACGACATCTCTCCCGAGAACGAGCGGGACACACCTATGGACATCGATAAAAGGATTCTTCTCCTCAGTGAACGCCTCCAGTACATCCGGGACGTGTTTGCCGAGCGGGAGATCGAGGAAGTCAACATCCTGGCCGGAAAGCTGGCCGAATTGACAGGCAACGAGCGCAGCCTGAACGATGCGGACAAGACCCGCATCCTCATGTCCCTTGAGGACCTGTTCGTGTACCTGGAAAACAAGCTGGAACGCGAACTGACCCCCATGGACAAGGTGCGCATCGTGCGCCACCCCTTTCGCATTTGCCTCAAGGACATCCTGGAGAATGTGTACGACAACTACACGGAGATCGGTGGCCAGGACGAATACTCCATTGACCCCTCCATGCTCATTGCCCGGGCCTACATCTCCCGGCGCACGGGCAAGAAGGTGCACCACCAGCCGGTCATGGTCATTGGCCAGGAAAAGGGCCACGGCCAGGAGTTCCGCAACGGCGGATCGGTCAAGCCCTGGGGCAACGCCAAGGCCCTGCACTACATGAAGGTCGCCGAGACCGAGAACATTCCCATCCACACCTACGTGTTCACTCCTGGCGCATATCCCGTGGAGGACTATCCAGGCGCGGCCCAGCAGATCGCCCGCAACCTCTACGAAATGGCCGGACTCAAGTCGCCGATCATCGCCGTGACCTCGGAGGGCGGTTCGGGCGGCGCGGAAGCCATTGGTTTGGCCGACATCCGGCTCATGCTTTCCCACGGCTACTATTCCGTGATTTCGCCCGAGGGAGCGGCCGCCATCGAGGGACGCGTGCGCCAGGGCCAACGGGCTCCGGCGGGCATGGTGGAGAAGTGCGCCACTGGCCTCAAAATTACGGCCCAGGACAACTTGGGCTTTGGATACATCGACCGCGTGGTGCAGGAACCGCCCATGGGCGCGCGGCCCGACCACTACGAATTCTTCAAGGAATTTCGCCGCGAGATCATCCGCGCAACCGACGAGGTGGTGCTGGACGTCAAGGGCATCAACCTGTTCCGGGCCATGGCCCTGAGGAAACTCAAGGACCGGGATGGCGCGCCGCCGGACGTGGAATCCATGTACGTGCGCTGGAGCTTGGCCTCGGGAGCCAGGCAACGGTTGCTCGAACGCCGCCGCGACAAGTACCGGTCCATGGCCAAGCAAGCGTTTTCCGACAAACGTTCGCGCTATACCCGCGCCAAGGACAAGGCCGCGCACATGGGCTGGTCCGTGTTCGGGTTCCTGCGCTACGATGTCTGGAAACGGCAGCAAAAACGGTTCTCGCGCATTGCCGAGGAAATGGGCGCTGAGGTGCGCTTCCTGTTCAACAAGATCACCTCGCCCCTGCGCAAACTAAAAAAATACCTGCTCCGCTCCAAGGAGCTGCCCCAAGAGGCGGCGCAACAACTCACCCAGCTCTCGTGCTGGGAGGAAGACGATTCCTGCCGCAACGGCAGCCTGCGCTACGTGAGCCCCCAGGCCCAGGAAGACCGCTCCGTGACATGCCCCAACAGCGACAAGCACGGCTGCCTCGATCTCTGGGCCCCGGACCTGTACGGCGACTTCGCCGGGGTCTGCACCAACTGCGGCCACCACTTTCCCATGGAATACCAGTGGTACCAGCACAACATCTTTGACGAGGACTCGATCCAGGAATTCAACGGCGACATCGAGTCCGGCGACCCGCTCTCCTTCGAGGGATTCGGCAAGCGGCTGGAAGCGGCCAAGGAAAAGATGGGCGTGCGCAGCGCCTGCATGACATTCGACGCCCGCATCCAGAACGTGAAGGTGGTCACGGCCATGTTCATGGCGGGCTTTCGCGGCGGTTCCGTGGGCGCTGCCGAAGGCGAGAAGTTCATCTTGGCCGCCGAACGCGCGGGCAAGCGGCGTGTGCCGTTTCTGGCTTACGTGCACGGCACCGCGGGCATCCGCATCCAGGAAGGCACCAACGGCGTGATCCAAATGCCGCGCTGCACCATGGCCGTGCGCCGCTACTTGGACGAAGGCGGCCTGTACCTCGTGCTCTACGACACCAATTCCTATGCCGGTCCAGTGGCCAGCTTCCTGGGCTGCTCGCCCTACCAGTTCTCGGTGCGTTCGGCCAACCTCGGATTCGCCGGCCCCGGCGTGATCAAGGAGACCACGGGCCTGGACATCTCCCCGGATTACCACAAGGCCTACCATGCGCTGTCGCGCGGCCACATCCAGGACATCTGGGACCGGCGCGAGGTGCGTGAGAACATGTACCAGGCCCTGCTCACCATGGGCGGGCGCAACCTCTACTACCGCTAAAAGGAGCCGGGAGTGCTCGACGTCAGCAAACTCTTGGAAGAGATCAAGGCCTCGCCATACGAGGAACTGGTCATCAAGGCCCCGCACACGGGTGTTGTAAGCTTCGACACCCTGAGCCCAGGCGTGAAGGTCCTTGGCCCCACAGGCACCTGGAAGGAAAAACCGGGCACCCGGCTGGCCATCATTGAGCGCGAGTCCAATCCCAAGCCCTTGTTCGCGCCCCTCAACGGGGTCATCGACAAGATCCACGAGGAATTGGCCGACTCCTTCGTCGAGGCGGGCACCCCTCTGGTGACCCTTAAACACTACCTTTCCAAGGACGAGGTCCTTGAAATTATCTTAAAACGGACCCTGCACCCCTTCATGGCTCCGGAGCGGGCCAAGTATTATTTCGTACCCGAAGTGGACAAGAAGGTCATTGCTTCCGGCCCCAAGGCCGTGCGCGTGAACGAAGGCATGGAGCTGTTCATCATGTCGCGCATGAAGCGCGAGACCGGGGTCAGCTACACAGGCCCCACCGGCCTGATCTACGCCGTGTATTTCAAGCACAACGAGGTGGTGGACGCGGGCCAGCCGCTCATTGGTGTGTGCCCGCCCGACCTGCTCCACCTGATCGAAGACGTGGTGGTCCGCGTCAAGACCGAATGGGAAGAACGCGATTAACCCCAGCTTGATCCGGAGGAACCATGGGAAAGCTGCTGCAGATACGGGTCATGGCCCAGACATTTCGGCCCGAGGACCAGGAAAAAGCCTGGCCCGTGCTTTTGTCCTTGGCTTGGCCCGAGTTCCTGCGCGACGGTATTCTCAAGGGCACGGACAAGGGCGTGCTGGAGACCGTGCAGGCCCTGGACAACCAGCGGCGCTTCGGCGACTGGCACGATGATCTGAAGAAACTACTTCAAGCCGATATTGACAAGGCCGTGTCCTTGAAGGATAGCTTGGAAAAGGCCTTGGGCGACTGGAACGCGACCACGGCCAACAAGCTGAGCGATGAGCTGGAAGACCTGCTCAAAGCAATGGAGGCCTCCATCCCCAAGGAACTGAGGCCGGAAAAAGACTGACAACGACCGCCACCAGGTCGACGGAGGAAAACACATGGCCGCGAGTCTGAATAAAGTGATGCTCATCGGCAGGTTGGGCCGGGATCCGGAATTGCGCTACACCCAAAGCGGCACGCCAGTGGCCAATTTTTCCATGGCCACGGACGAGTCCTACCGGGGCAAGGACGGCAACATGGTCGAGCAGACCGAGTGGCACAATATCGTGGTCTGGAACAAGCAGGGCGAGAACTGCGCCAACTACCTGTCCAAAGGCCGCCTCGTATTCGTGGAAGGCCGCCTGCAAACTCGCAAATGGCAGGACAAGCAAGGCCAAGACCGCTACACCACTGAAATAGTCGCCAGCCGCGTTCAGTTCCTCGAACCCCGTGGAGGCGCTTCCACCGGCGCAAGCGATACCCCGCCGCCCCCAGGCGACGCGGATTTCTCCCCCTCCCAAAACGACGACATGGGCCCTGCCTTCCCCTCGGAAGCCAGCGGCATGGATGACGTTCCGTTTTAAGGCAACGTCAACGGATAACGTCGTGGGGCTTTGCCCCACACTCCACCAGGGGGATGCACCACAGGCATAAGACAATCTAGGGCCTAGCCGGCCCAAGATTCTCTAAATACCCTGGACCCGCACCTGGAAAGAATATTGCCCGCCAAGCCTAGGCTTGGCGGGCATTTCTTATTCCCCAGATGGGGTCAAGGGGATCATCCCCTTGCGGGGGTGCAGGGGGCAGAGCCCCCGCGCCGTTAATCCGTTGACGTTATGCTTTGACGTTCCCTTACATTTCCAATTGCCGTTCCAGGGCTGGGAAGTCCAGGGCCGAGGCTACGAGTTCCGCGCCTTTAGCGATTTTGGCTTGGTCGCGGAATTTTTGTTGTTGCCACACGTGGCCGATGCGGCGCACTGCGGTGTAGGTGTCTTGCTTAGCCACGACAATGGGCCGTTCCAGGGTTTCGGAGCGGCTGAGGATCATGCCGTTGGGGTAGAGGTTGCCCGTGAGGATCAGGCAGGGGCAGCCGCCTTCCAGGGCCACGAGTTGGATGTCCGAGCGGTCGCCGCCCACGACCACGGCGGAGTGGGTGCGGCGCTGGAAGTGGATCATGAAGTTTTCCACTTGCATGGTGCCGATGAGCACGTCTTCCACAATGGTATCCGTGGCTTGGGGCGAGCAGATCACCGTGGCGTCCAGGCCAGCGGCCAGGTCTTCGATGGCGATGCCGCCCACGAACGGGTCGCGGGGGATCATGCCGAGCACGGGCACACCGCGCCGTTCCATAAAGGGCTGGATGAATCCGCGCACCTCGTCCAGGTGCTCGGGCGGCACGTCGGTGAAGGCGCAGCCTGCCAGGCTGTCGCCGAGCTGTTCCTTGGCCGCGAGGATGGCGTCGTAGTTGATGCCGTTGGCTCCGTAGCGGTCCACCACCAGGGTTTTCAGGCCCAGGACGCGGGCCACTGAGGTGCCTTCCAGGCCGCAGTATTTGCCGGAATTGAGCAGGTCGCCCGAGCCGCCCACGAGCATGAGGTCCTTGTTTTGGCTCAGGGTGCGGAAGGATTCGCCGACTTGGGCCATCATGTCGCCGCAGCCCGAGGCGAACGCCTTGGCCAGGAACTCCTGGGTAACCACCACGGGCGTGACTTGGCCGGGGTCTTGTTCCAGGCCCAGGACCTGTTGGATGAACGCGGCGTCTTGGTCCAAAAGGGCGTTCGTGGCCGCGTCCTTGGCAGGGGAGGCTCCCACGGGCTTCATGTAGCCGACCGAGAGGCCTTTTCGTTTGTAGTGCAGGCCCAGGGCCGCGATGAACAGGTTTTTGCCTGAGAACGGGGCTGTGGAGCCGACGTAGAGTCCGGTCATGGCGTCTCCTAGGAGTTACGGAGAGTTGGGCTGAGTGCGTCAGTATGTGGGGAATATAGCAGACGATTGGGGGGGAGGGGAAGGGGGGAAAGATTGGATATTGACTTGACCCTATTTCTT
>QZKZ01000414.1 GCA_004796465.1 Desulfovibrio sp. | reverse complement strand
TCCCTGCGTTCCTTTCTGCAGCAAGGCGCGGGCAAGGGCGACCTCCTGGCCGGGCTGGCCTATTCCATCGTGGAAAACTACATCAACCGGGTGGTCTGCGGCAGGCCCGTGGGCAAGAGCGTGTTTTTCCAGGGTGGCACGGCCTTCAACAAATCAGTGGTCGCGGCCTTTGAAAAGTTCCTGGACACCCGGATCACGGTGCCGCCCCACCACGACAACACCGGAGCCATCGGCCTGGCGCTCATCGCCCGCGACCATATGCGGGAAAAGGGCCTCAGCGAGTCCTCGTTCAAGGGCTTCAATCTGGCGGACAGCTCCTATTCCGTGACCTCCTTTGAGTGCAAGGGCTGCGAAAACCGTTGCGAGATCAACCGGGTCACCATTGAAGGCGAAGAGGGCAAGCTCTTTTACGGCGGCCGCTGCGAAAAGTACGACATCCGCCAGCAAAAGGACCACCAACTTGAGGACCTGTTCGCCTTTCGCGAAGAAGCTCAAAATAGGGCCCACAATGAATGCGCCGAGTCATTCGTCAAGTCCGGCAAGCAGGCCAAGCGAGGCGTGATCGGCATTCCCCGCGTGTTCTTTTTCCAGGATTTTCTTCCGTACTTTTCCACCCTGCTCTGGGAACTGGGCTTTGAAGTCAAGGTTTCGCCGCGCACCAATCCGCACGTGGCGGGGTTGGGCGTTCAGGCCACCCTGGCCGACACCTGCTATCCCGTGAAGGCCTCCTTGGGCCACATCACCCATCTGGTCAATGAAGGCGTGGACACCATATTCCTGCCCAGTTTCGTGAACATGGCCCAGCCCGGGGACCCCTTTCACTCGGGCCACGCCTGCCCCTTGACCCAAAGTTTTCCCTACCAGGCCCAGGCCGCCTTTCCCCAGGTCAAGATGGTCATGCCCGTGGTCAAGTTCAGGCGCGGCGTCGGCTACATGCGCAAGCAACTGGGCGAGCACCTGGCGTCCCTGGGCGTTTCCAGCGGTGCTATCAGCCGCGCCCTGCGCAAGGCCGAGGCCGCCCAGCAGGCTTTTTTGGACACCATCCGGTCCAAGGGCAGCGAGGTTCTGGCCAAGCTCGATTCCCAGACATCAGAGCGCACCCTGGTCATCGTGGGCCGCACTTACAATGCTTTTGACATGGGCATGAACCTGGAAATCCCCAAGAAGCTGGCCACGCTCAATGTCCAGTCCATTCCCATGGACTTCCTGCCTGACGTGGACATTTACGAGGATTGGCCTGAGATGTACTGGCGTTCGGGACAGCGGCTGCTCAAGGCCGCGCGTTTCATCCGCGAGCATCCCAAGCTGCACGGCCTGTTCATCGGCAGTTTTTCCTGCGGCCCGGACTCATTCATCCAGCGTTACTTTGACCAGGAGATCGGGGATAAGCCCTACCTGCACATTGAGATCGACGAGCACAGCGCGGACGCAGGCGTGGTCACCCGCTGCGAAGCCTTTCTGGACAGCCTTGAGATGCAGGAGCGCCTCGCCCGCGATACGGACAAGAAAACCAAGGCCGAAGCCCTGGTGCACCACGCGTTCGCCGCGCCCACAGAGCGTAAGCGCCGCGTGTACATCCCTTCCATGTGCGACCACGCGTTTGCCCTGGAAGCGGCCTTCAAGGTCTGCGGCGTGGAAGCCGAGGTCCTGCCCGAGTGCGACGACGAGGCCATCACCCTGGGCCTCAAGCATGTGTCCGGCAAGGAGTGCTACCCATTCGCCGTGACCACGGGCGACATGCTGCGCAAATGTTTTGCCCCGGATTTTGATCCCGACCACTCCGCCTTTTTTATGCCTTCGGGCACGGGTCCCTGCCGCTTCGGCCAGTACAACCTCTTGCAGCGCATGGTCCTGGACAAGGCCGGGCTGAACCAAGTGCCCATTTTTTCGCCCATCCAGGACGTGGAGTTCTACGAGGAACTTGGCATGGTGGGCAGCGAATTCGCCCGCCGTTCTTGGGAAGGCGTGGTGGCCTTTGACCTGCTCACCAAGTGTCTGCACGAGAACCGGCCCTATGAAAAGGAAAAGGGCTCGGCTGACGCGCTCTACGAAGAGTCCCTCCAGGCCGTGCGCCAAGCCCTCATGGCCGAGCGCAACGGCGACTCGCCCCTCAAAGGTCTGATGACGGTCATGGAAAAGGTCAGCAGCGATTTTGACAACCTGCCCAAGTACAAGGACAAAAAGCCGCTCGTGGGCATCGTGGGCGAGATCTTTGTCAGGTCGAACCGCTTTTCCAACGAGGACGTGGTGCGCAAGGTGGAGGAATTGGGCGGTGAAGCCTGGCTGGCTCCCATTGACGAGTGGATGTACTACGTGAACTGGTGCTCTTTGAAAAACGCTCGCGCCGACCGCAAGTGGAAAAAGCTTCTGGGCGTGTGGATCAAGAACCGCATCCAGACCAAGATCGCCCATAACATGGAAGGCGCCTTCAACGGCAATCTCAGGACCATCCACGATCCCAACACCGAGGCTATCCTCAAGAACGCCTCCAAATACCTGGACGATACGTTCCGCGGCGAGGCCGTGCTTTCCGTGGGCAAGACAGTCGATATGATCCAGCGCGGGGCCGTGGGCATCATCAACGCCATGCCGTTCGGCTGCATGCCCGGCACCGTGGTCACGTCCATTCTGCGCCGCATCTCGACCGAGTATGGTTATCCGGCGATTTCTATTCCTTACGATGGGACTGCTTCGCCTA
>QZKZ01000089.1 GCA_004796465.1 Desulfovibrio sp. | reverse complement strand
TTGTAGTTTTTTTGGGGGGCTGGAGTCTGTTTTCTCTCCTTTTCAGGGATGGCGCATGGATCGGATTCTTATTGTCGAAGACAGCAAGATGGTGGCTCTTGGTCTTTCCCGTTGGATCCAACGGGAACTCGGCCTGTTTTGCGACGTGGCCGCCTCGTTTGCTGAAGCCCAAGTGATAGCCAAGAAACGCAAAGGTGACTTCCTAGCGGTGCTCATCGACTTGGTGTTGCCTGACGCGCCCCACGGCGAGGCCGTGGAGTATTGCCTGGGACTGAACGTGCCGGTCCTGGTGGTCACGGGCTCGTACGAAGACGAGACCCGGCGGCGGTTCATGGCCAAGGGGGTGGCCGACTACGTGGTCAAACGCCGCTTGGAGGAGATGGGCCATCTGTTGCGCATTCTCAAACGTCTGCAAAAGAATCGGGAAGTCACGGTTCTGGTGGCTGACGACTCACGCCAAGCCCGGACTTTTTATCGCAGGATTCTCACTACCCATCGCATCAATGTGCTTGAAGCGGAAAACGGCCGCCAGGCCTTGGACATCATACAATCGGGCCAGGACGTGCGTTTGGTGGTCACGGATTATCATATGCCGGAACTGGACGGTTTTGGCTTGGTGGCGGGCATTCGCAAAGAATATCCCGAGGACGCCATCGCGGTCATCGCCCTGTCCTCGGACGACGCGCCCGAGGTTGCGCCCCGGTTTCTCAAGCTCGGGGCCAACGACTTCCTGGCCAAACCCTGCTCGGCCGAGGAGTTTTTATGGCGGGTGACCATGAACCTCGATCTATTGGAACTCATGGACACCATGCGCGACAGGGCCACTCGCGATCCCCTTACCGGCCTGTTCAACCGCCGCCATTTTTTCGAATCAGGAAGCCGGTTGCTGGAAGAGCACAAGGGATCACCCCATGTGGCGGCCGCCATGCTGGACATTGACCATTTCAAGGGGGTCAACGACACCTATGGCCACCATGCCGGGGACTTGGTGATCCGCGACTTGGCCACGACCATGGACCGCATGCTATCGCCCTACGGGATTATCGCCCGCTTTGGCGGAGAGGAGTTTTGCGCCTTGCTGACCCAGGAAACGGACAGCGGGCTGCTCCGGACATTCGAAGAACTCAGGGAAAAACTGGCCAATCGCACAGTGACCGTGGAGGGCATGCGTATCAACTATACGGTGTCCATCGGTGTGACAGCCACGGCCCAAGGCTCCATTGAGGACATGCTCAACACTGCGGATTCACTGCTGTATGCGGCGAAGGCCAATGGCCGGAATAGGGTGGAAGCGGACCTCGCACGACCGGAAGCGCCAGAGGCCCCTTGAAAGGATATAAAATAACAAGGAGCAAGCCAGGCCTGCTCCTTGTTGCGTAATTGCGTTGTTGCGTATTAATCCATTTCTTCGAAGTATTCTTTTTCAGCGCCGCACTTGGGACAGACCCAATCCTCGGGCAGGTCCTCAAAAGCGGTTCCCACGGGGATGTTGTTGTCAGCGTCGCCTTCGGCGGGGTCGTAAACATATCCGCAGGGGCATTCCCACTTGCTCATCTGTGTTTCCTCCAATGTTGTGTTCATATGGCCCGGGTTTCTCCGGACCGGGACTCCTTGTTGGATGCCGAAAAATCAGTCCACCTTGACCATGGGCTGGCCGCAGCACACCAACTGGCCCCTTCCCCCAGTGGTCACTTCCACTACCTGTCCGCACAAGTCGCAACGCATCACATCTCCGGGTTGCGCCATGACCTTCTCCTTGGGTTGAGAACGTTCATAGGTGCTTGCGAATTCGGCTTGCGCAAGCCTTCCTCTTTGGATTGAGAACGCCTATAGACGCTTAGGAATCCGAACCTTTGCAATCGCGGCAAATACCGCGGACAATCACTTGGGTGTCGGTCACATGGCACCAATCCGTGACTTCAGCGGGCAGTTCACCGCAGCTCACCTCGTCCCATATGAAATCGCGGATAGCTCCGCAGCACACGCAAACAACATGGTGGTGGGGGCTCACATCTCCATCAAAGCGGCCCAGGTCGCCGTCAACAGGAACCTTGGCCGCCAAGCCCAAGTCCATGAACGTCCCCAGGGTGCGGTAGACCGTATCCAAGGAGATGGCGGGCACACGTCCCTTGACCCTGCTGTACAAGGTTTCAGCGGAAGGGTGGTCCTTGGCCGAAGCCAACTCCCTCAAGACCTCGGTACGCTGGTGCGTCAGCCTGAGTCCTTTTTGGCTGCAAAGTTCCTTGAGGTGGTTGAACTTTTTTTGAAAATGTTGCTCCATGAAGTCCTCGGTTGTTAGGAATTATTCCTAATACAAAGTATTACTGCAGGTCCGAAAAAAGTCAAGGTGTGTGTAGCGTATTCATGAATAACCTACCAGTGTTTTCCAGGGGCAAAACGCCGTGGGGGCGCGGTATTCACGAGCCGCGCATGTCCGCGAGGTGGATTCGCCTTGACAATGGGAAGCATTTTCACAAGGATAATGAGGTTTGGAGGATATCATGAGCAAAGCCATTACCATTCGCGTACACGACCCCTTGGCCGGACTGATCCACTTTTTGGGGTTCGGGCTGTCCATTGCCGGGCTCACGATTTTGGTGACCCAGTCCGCGTTCATGGGGGAGCCGTGGCGCATCGTGTCCTTTTCCGTGTTCGGCGCGGGGTTGGTGCTGTTGTATCTGGCCAGCACCCTGTGCCACTGGCTGCCCGTGTCCGGACGGGTGGAGCAGTGGTTTGAGAAGTTCGACCACGTAATGATTTATGTACTGATTGCAGCCACATACACACCCGTGTGCCTGGTTCCCTTGCGGGGCGGTTGGGGCTGGTCCGTGTTCGGCGTGATCTGGGGCTTGGCTTTGGCAGGGGCGGCGCTCAAATTGTTGAGATTCAACACGCCGCGCTGGGTTACGTCAGGGTTCTATCTGGCCATGGGCTGGATGTTTCTTGTGGCCATGCCCGTGATTGCCATCAAACTTTCCGGTGGGGCCATCATGTGGCTCATGATCGGCGGCGCATGTTACAGTGTGGGCGGGATTGTCTACGCAGTAAAATGGCCTGATCCTTGGCCCATGGTGTTCGGGTTTCACGAGATATTTCACATCTTTGTGTTGGCCGGAAGCCTGGCCCATTTCTTCATGATGTTGTTTCACGTATTGCCTGGATAAAGGGGGGCGCACATGCCGTGGTATGAAAGGTTCTGGAGCGAAGTCAAAGAGGTCTGGCAAGAGGGCGTTTGGGGGATCGACATCGGCAGCATATTGCTGGCCCTGTTGGTTCTGGTGCTGTTCTTGCTGCTGCGCAAGCTGATTACCCGGTTCATCGTCAACCGGCTCAAGAGCATCACCAAACGGACCAAAACAACCCTGGACGACCAGGTGTTCGACTGCCTGGAAGCGCCGATCCGTTTGCTGCCCATGGTGCTCGGCGTGTTCCTGGCCGTGGAGATATTGCCTCTGGACGGCACGGGTGCGGTGATCGGCGACAAGGTGGTCAAGTCCATGATCGTGGTCGCTATTTTTTGGGGCCTGGTGCGCTTGGTCAAGCCGCTGTCCGCACTGCTGCGCAAACTGGAAAAGGTGTTCACCCCATCCATGGTGGACTGGTTGATCAAGGCGATCCGAGTAGCCCTGATCTTTATCGGCGCGGCAACCATCCTTGAGCTGTGGGGCATCCAGATCGGGCCCATCCTGGCCGGTCTTGGCCTGCTCGGTGTGGCCGTGGCCTTGGGCGCGCAAGACCTGTTCAAGAACCTGATCTCCGGCATCCTGATTTTGGCGGAAAAGCGCTACTACAAGGGCGACTGGATCAAGGTGGACGGCGTGGTGGAAGGCACGGTGGAGACCATCGGCTTTCGTTCGACCCTGGTGCGCCGCTTTGACAAGGCCCCGGTGTACGTGCCCAATGCCCTGCTCTCGGACAACGCGGTGACCAACTTCTCGGCAATGACCCACCGCCGCATCTATTGGAAAATCGGGGTCAAGTACTCCACCACCATTGAGCAACTGCGCACGATCCGCGATCAACTCGAAGAATACATCCTGAACAACGACGACTTTGCCAAGCCTCCGGCAGTGTCTACTTTTGTTCGCATTGACGCGTTCTCCGACTCGTCCATCGACATCATGCTGTATTGCTTCACCAAGACCACGGTCTGGGGTGACTGGCTGCAGATCAAGGAAGAGTTGGCCTACAAGATCATGGACATCGTGCTTGGCGCGGGCAGCGATTTCGCCTTCCCCAGCACATCGCTCTACGTGGAGACCATGCCGGGCGAAGCTCCAGAGACCTTTGTGCCGCCGAGCCAATAACCAGGGCTCGCGCTTCAAACCCAACACAACCGCCCGCCTTGAGCATGAGCCAAGGCGGGCGCTTTTGTTGAGTGCTCACCAACAAGGACGCCAAGGGCTAGTCAGGCAACTGAATCCTGGGCTGGTTCCATTGCACCAGCCAGCGTTCATAAGTCTCGGCCACATCAGGGTCCTGCGCCGTAACCTCGAGCTTGCGCACCTTTTTTTCCTGCTCCTTGCCGATGAAACCCAAGGGCAGGGTCAGTATGCCGAACAAACCCATGTGACATGAGGCGAGAAAAATGGGCATGTTCCATATGGTCACGGAAAGGATAAGGGCTACCAGGGCTCCGGCCACAAGCACCAGATAGATGATCGCCAGCAGCATGGAGAGGTTGATGGTTCCGCGCACCAGCGACAGGTCGCTGTGGCCGGATATCTCGCCATTCAATCGAGCGAGAACGCCGGTGGTCTTGATGACGGACAAGACAAGCATGGCGTCGGCCAAGACCGAGGGGACAACGCTAATGAACCAGCTTTGGGCAAAGGTGTTCATCTCCATGGCAACGCTCTCCCTGGTGACGGGTGGAAGTTGGCAGAGGCATAGCCTGTTTTTCCCTGTGAAACAAGAAGGCGGACTATTTAGGGGCGTGGTCCACGGCGGCCAAGAGGTTGCGGGCGTTGACCACCAGCAGCAAGGTGCTCTCCAGGCGGCAGACGCCTGATATAAGGTCACTGATGTCTACGTTGTCCTCGGGCCGCAGTTCGTCTTGAATCACTGCTCCTGCTTCCAGGGTTGATTCAGGGACCTCCACCACGTCGCCGATCTGGTCGACTTGCACGCCAAAAGCCTCGCCCACGGAGGGTTTGAACAGGACCAAGCGGCTCTTTTCTCCGGTCGCAATGGAAGGCAGTCCCAAAACCCGCTTCAGGTCGAGGATGAGGTGGATTTGCCCCCGGATGTTGACAAAACCAATGACCTCGTCCGGGGCATGGGGAATGGTGGTGAATTCCGCTTCCGGATTGACCTCCTTGACATGGAGGATGTCCACGCCCAAGAGACGGCCCGATAGCCAGAACGTGCAGAACTGCTTGGCCTTTTCAGCAATGGCCTTTATGCCGGAGCGATCAGTATCCATGGGGACGCCCTCCCAGCTTGCGGCGGCCCGTTTCCACGAGTCCGGCCACCATTTCCAGGAAACCTTCCCGGTCGATCTTGATGTGGTATTCGTCAAAGCCGCTGGTCAGGGCGTTGTTGCGGTCCTTGTCGCTTTTGAGCGCGGTCAGGGCCATGGCCGGGATGTCGGGCCGCCGGTGCTTGGCGCGCACCGTGCGGATGAAATCCAGACCGTCCATGACCGGCATCTCAATGTCCGAAACCACTGCGTCGAATTCGTTGCCCGCCAGGATGTCCAAAGCGTCCTTGCCGTTTTCCGCGTCAAGCACCTGGTAGCCGTCAGCCTCGAGAAAGCGGCGGACCATGTGGCGCATGAAGGGGGAGTCCTCGATGAGCAGCACCTTGCCCGGCGGGTCCAGGCGGCCCCGGTCCTGGAACCATTCGGGTTCGGCCTTTTCCGCCAAGCGGTAGATGTCCGGGAAGAGCGTGATCCTCCCGTCGATCACATCCGTGCCGAGCAAGCCGTCCTCGGTGTAGCTGTCCGTGTTCAGGGAGATGGGCCGCTCCACAATGTCCACGATCTCGCGCATGAGGATGCCGAAAGGCTTGGGCGCGAATTTGGGCAGGATCAGGAACATCTCCTCGCGCATCTCGGGCGCGGACACCGTGAGCAGGTGTTCCAGCCTGAGGATGCGGGTGGACACGCCCTCAATGGTGATAAATTCCTTGGGCCCGATTCGGTCCACTTGGGATATGGGCATCTTTTCAATGCGCCTGATCAGGGGCAGGGCCAAGGAAAACAGCTCGTCCGGACCGTTCTTGAACAGCAGCACGCTTTGTGTGTCAAAGGCGCTGGATGTGGCGGGCGCCAGGTGTTTGTCGTCCTTTTTCACGTCCAGGAACACCCCGGCGTGCTGGGCCACGCCTTCAATATCCAGGATCAAGGCCACGGAGCCGTCGCCCATGACCGTGGCGCCCGAGTAACACTTGAGCCATTTGAGCCCGGAGTGCATGGGCTTGACGACGATCTCCTCGGTGCCCAAAATTTGGTCCACGATCAGACCGAAGCGCTCGGCCCCTACCTTGACCACGGCAAAGTGCAGGGAGTCGGTCAAGGGGTCGGCTTCGCTGTCCTTGAGCTTGGCCATGGCCAGGGCGTGGCGCATGTTTTGGTTGGCCAGCCGGTAGTGCTCGGCGATCTCCGCCTTGACCTCGCGGCTGAAAGGCTTGGGCCGGGCCAATATCTCGGGCAAGCGGACCAGGGGCAGGAGCCGGTCGCGCAAACGGAATACCTCTTGGTTGCCCGCCACTTCAATGCGGGTGAACACTTCGTCGTCGTACAGGGTGACCAGCTCTTCCAGATTCACTTGGGGAACGGCAAAGCGGTGGTTGCCCACGGAAACGATGAGGCAGGGGATGATGGCCAGGGTCAGGGGCAAGCGCAGGGTAAAGGTGGAGCCTTGGCCGGGCCAGGAATCCACTTCCAGGGACCCGCCCAATTCTTCAATGGCGTGTTTGACCACGTCCATGCCCACGCCCCGGCCCGAAACCTCGCTCACCGTGTCCAGGGTTGAGAACCCAGGCAACATGATCAGGCCGAGGATTTCTCGGTCGCTCATTTGGGCCAGTTCCGCTTCGGATTTCAGGCCCCGGGCCACGGCATTGGCCCGCAAATCGGCCGGGTCCATGCCTCTGCCGTCGTCCTTGATTTCAATGATGATCTGGCCGCCTTCGTGAAAGGCTTTGACCTTGAGCCTGCCATCGGGGGGCTTGCCCTGGGATTCTCGCTCAGCCAAGGGTTCCAGGCCGTGGTCGCAGCAATTGCGGATGATGTGGGTCAAGGGATCGGTCAGGGACTCGAGGATAGTCTTGTCCAATTCGACTTCACTGCCGGAAATGGTCAGGCGTATGCGTTTGCGCAGCCGGGCCGCCAGGTCGCGGACAATTCGCGGCAGCTTGCCCAGGACGTTGCCGATGGGTTGCATGCGCGTGCGCATGATGGTTTCCTGTAGTTCAGTGGTGACGATGTCCAGGCGCTGCATAATGTCGCGCAGGGACCGTTCGGCTTCTCGGTCCACCAGTTTGGCGGTCTTGATGGTGATCAGTTGCTGGTTGCGCACCAGGACCAGTTCGCCGGCCAAACCCATGAGCTTGTCCAGCAAGGCCACGTTGAGTCTCACCGTGCCGCTGCGGTCGATGTGCGCGGGCGCTTCGACCGCTCTCGTTTCCTGTGGGACCGGAGGGTCGGCAGGCGGAGCGGGCTCCTGAACGGGCGCTTCCATGCGCGTTCCTTGCTCAATGACAAAGTCCTCGGGCAGGAGGCCGGTCAAATCAGCGGCTTGCCGGGGCGAGAGGTTGGCGGCCCAAGTTGCGGTCAAGGTCAAGGTGCCCAAGGAATGCCCAACGCCATCCTGGGGATCGGTGTTCAGGTCCAGAGAGGCCTTGAGCACGGAACCGTTGCCGTCCAAGCGGGCGAACAGTTCCGAAGGAGTCAGCGACGGCGCGAGCCTGGATAAGTCGATGTTCAAGCTGTAAATGTAAGCGTGGTGTTCCAGCTCTTGATCCCCAGGCTCTGTCCGGGACAGGGGCTGGACCGTTGCCGGGACTTCCAGGGGCAAAGACGCGGGGGGCGGCGGCTCGACGGGACGTGGAACCGGTTGGTTCGCTGCAGGGAGAGAAGCCGAATCCTGCGATGTGGCCTCGGATTGCCGGGCCATCACGGTGTCGAGGGGCGTAGTTGCTTCTTGGGGCGTCGAGAGCAAGCGCTTGAGTTCGTCAATAACGGGTCCGGCGACCACTCCATGGCTTTGGGTGGGCTCGGCGATCATGGTTTTGAGCAGGTCCATGCCCGCGAGCAAGGCGTCGGCATGGGCCGATCGGGTCACCAGGCCGCTACGGACCGTGGAGATAAGGCTTTCCATGGCATGGGCCAAGTCCTCGATGGCGGAGAGTCCGGCAAAGGCCGCACCGCCCTTGATCGAATTGGCGGCGCGATAGACCTTTTCCGCCAGAACAGGATCCGGGTCCAGGCCTTGGGCCTCCAGGGCCAGGAACGACTCCTCCATGTCCGCGATGTGGTCCTCGGCCTCGGCCTGGAATTCCATCAACAGCATGGCGTCCAAATCAGTGGGACCGGAGGGTTTGGCAATCCGGGAAGACGTTGAAGGAATAGGGGACGCAGCCGTATCGGTTGGAGACCGGTCAGGAGGAAGGGCAGCGCCGGGTGGCATGGTCGAGGGATACGGGTCGTCCTCTTCAGGCAATGATTGGGCCGGAACCTCTTGGGGAGGAGAAGGCGCAGGGCCGGTGATCACTTGCTCAAGGCGTTGCTTGACCTCTTCGGTTTGGGGCGGGGCCGGGTTGCCGGGCTCGCCGACCATGGCCTTGAGCAGGTCCACGCCCGCAAGAAGCGCATCAATATGTGGGCGCTCCGGCAGGAGTTCCTTGTTGCGGACCAGGGACAGCAAGTGCTCCATGGCGTGGGCCAGGTCGCTGATGTGGTCCAAACCGAGAAAAGCGGATCCCCCCTTAAGGGAATGGGCCGCACGAAACAGGTGGTCCACCAGATCGGGATCAGGGCGGCTGGAATCGGCTTCCAATCCCAGGAAGCCTTCCTCCAGGTCAACGAGGTGTTCGTCGGCTTCAGCCTTGAATTCGGCAAGCAGGACGTCGTCCAACCCTTCCTCCTCAGGCTCGGTTTTTTGCTATTCTCACGCCGGAAAGGGGCGCTTTGACCAGCAGCAGGGACAGGGGATCCGGGGCGTTGATCACTTCCAGGTCTCCGCCGTGTTTGACCAGCAAGCGGCCGAAAGCCGCGACCACGGCCAGGACCGGTCCGTCCAAGTCCCCGGACTGGGCCAAGTCCAGGCGAAAGCGGAGCATGCCCCGGCTCAGGCGGTCCATGAGCGCGTGGTGCAGTTCCTGGGCCAGACCTGGGTCGGGTTTGCGGGTCAGGGCGGCCACCTGGCGGCCGGCGTCTTCAAAAAGGCGCACACCTCCACTGCCGCCCAAGGGACTCGTCGCACCGGACCGGGCCAGGGCAAGGGAACCCGAATCCACCTGCGGTTCAACGCTTGCAGCGGGAACTTCCCCTGTAGGTGTCCGGGGCTCGACCTCGGCGTGATCCTGCTTTTCCGCCACCACGGTACGCGGCCGCGCGGGTTCCGCAGGCGTCTTGTCCGCGCCCGAAAGCAACGGATGGGTGTCCACGTCGCCGAGAACTTCCTCAAAAGCCTCATCCGGCTCGGTGTCTATGCGGCGTTCGTCCTCCATGACCGGGATTCCTTGTCTATGGTTTCAGCGAGATGAATGTACTCCTGTGCCGCTCCGTGTCCGGGCTTGTACTCGAAGATAGTCAGGCCCGCGCCCGCTGCCTCGGAAATCATCGAGGTGTAGGATATTTTATTGAGCAGGATGTCGGAAAAACGTTCTTTGAGCTTGTCCATGATCCGCTGGGTCTTGCTCACCCGCTTGTCGTGGATGGTGGGCAGGATGTAGTCCACGCTGCGTCCCAACAGGCGCAGGGTACGGAAAAAGCGCATCATGCCTCGGATGGCGAGCATCTCCGGCGGCACCGGGGTGATCACCACATCAGCGAAAAGCAACACGTTGAGCAGCAAGGCGTCGCTGCCCGGGGCCGTATCCAGGATGATCCAATCAAGGCTCCCGGAACTGGTGAACGACAAGGCCTGGGCCAGGATTTCACGGGTCTCCAATGAAGCCCGCGCCGCGATATCGTCCAACCCGGCCTTGACTTGGTCGAGCTTCTCTCCGGCAGGCAAGAGATAGAGACGGTCCCTGGCCTTGAGAACGGCCTGGCGCGGCGTGACCTCCCCCAGGATGAGTTCGGCCAGTCCGGGCTGGAACTGCTTGAGTCCCAAGTGGGCCGCGCATTGGTCCTGGGTGTCCGTGTCCACGAGCAACACGTTTCGCCCCATGAGGGCCAAAGCATGCGCCAAGTGCACGGCGCTGGTGGTCTTGCCCGTGCCACCCTTTTCTATGGCCAATGCCACACGTTTCATAATCGCTCCATACAAGGGCGGTCCTGGACAATATCCGTCGATCCCTCATATGTTGGTGGGGCAATATAACGGCTCATTGCCGCGCATGTCCAGCAGCCCCTTTTGGGCCTTCCCCAGGGACCAGCTTTGGTATAGAAGGACCGGGCATTGGAACAAGCGGATTCGACCCCCGGGCTTTTCCGGTTCATCAGGGAGCACCATGCGCGAAACACATTCAGTCGCCACCATCATCCTGGACCGTTCCGAGGAATTGCGCCGCGCCTTGGCCGAGGAACTGGCGCGGGAAGCGGACATGGAAGTCGCCGAAGTGGTGGCGGACCCCGTGCGTTTGCTCACCTCCTTGGAGAAACGGCATGTGGACGTGGTGATTCTGGACGTGAGCGTACCCGGGGCCGTGGGCACGCTGAACGATATGCGCAAATTGTCCCGAGCCCACCCGGACCGGCCCGAAATGGGTGTCGTGTTGGTGGCCCGCCGCACGAGCGCTGACGCCGCGCTAGCCATTGAAGGGCTTGAGGCCGGGGCCTTTGACGTGGTGCTCAGGCCCGGGACCACCGATTTGGAGAGTTCCGTGGCTTCCCTGGCAAGGCAACTTCGGGTCAAGGTCAGGCATTTTTCTTCCAAGCGGCTTATTTCCAGCATGCCCGGAGATGAACGCAGGCCCGGCCCGGTGGAGGCCTCAGTGCCCATTGCCAAGCGTACAACCAGGTTCAGAGCCGTGCTGGTGGGTGGGTCCACGGGCGCGCCCAAGGTGCTGGCCCACATTCTGCCCGAGATATGCGAGGCCACGACCCTCCCCGTGCTCATCGCCCAACACATGCCCGAGAAGTTCACCTCGTTCCTGGCCGCGAGCCTGGACGGCAAATGCCGCCACAAGGCGGCCGAGGCCGTACACGGAGAGCCCTTGGAACCGGGCCGCATATACGTGGCGCCAGGGGGCAAGCATTTGTCCCTGGAGTTTGGCACACCATCTCCAACCCTGGCCGTGAACGACGAACCGCCCATTAACGGTTTCCGGCCTTCGGTGGATTATTTGTTCGCCAGCGCGGCCAAGGTCCTGGGCCGGGACGTTTTGGCCCTGATCCTGACGGGCATGGGCAATGACGGTTTGTCCGGGACCTATGAGATCAAGGGCGCGGGGGGATGCGTCGTTGCCCAGGACGAGGCCACAAGCGTGGTATGGGGCATGCCCGGGGCCGTGGCCAATGCGGGGTTGGCTGACCGGGTATTGGATTACAAAGAAATTGCTGGAACAGTGAACGGGCTGGTGGGGGGGAGATAAATGGAACTGTCCATGCCCACCTTTCACCAGGTGCGTGATTTTGTGCACCGCCTGTGCGGATTGTTCATTCCCGATGACAAGCACTATTTGGTGCGGCAGCGCTTGGAAAAGCTCGTTGTGGAGCGCGCGGGTGGAGACTTCGCGGCCTTCGCCGAGTTGTTGGTGGAAAACCCCTCCATTGAGCTGCAGGAACAAATCATTGCAGCCATCACCACCAACGAGACCTCGTTCTTTCGCGACAACCATCCCTTTGACGCCTTTCGTGACACCATCTTGCTTGGATTGGCCAAGGAAGTGGTCCGGCGGCGGGTGAAGGGCGAGAACAGGCCCGTGCGCATCTGGTCAGCCGGCTCGTCCACGGGACAGGAAGCCTACAGCCTGGCCATCATCATCCGGGAATTTGTGCTGGCCGGCATGGTTCCGGGTGTGTCGCTCAGCGATTTTTCTTTGCTGGCCACAGACATCTCGGCCAAGGTCATTGACCAGGCGAGACGTGGGGTGTTCAGCGAGATGGAAATGTGCCGGGGCTTGTCCGAGGACTCCAGGCAAAAGTATTTCGTCCGGGATGGGGATGAGTGGAAAATCCAAGATAATTTGCGGGACATGGTCGAGTTTCGCAAGGTGAACCTGCTCAGTCCCTTCGGCACATTCGGTGTTTTTGATCTGATATTTTGCCGCAATGTGCTGATCTACTTTGACACCCGGACCAAAAAGACCATCCTTACCCGGCTCCACGACTCTTTGTCCGGCCAGGGCATGCTGATCATCGGCAGCGCCGAGAACCTCTACGGTGTGGGCAATCTTTTTGAACCCGCGCACCTGGGCGCTGCCACGGTGTACCGCAAGCACACGCCAATCAAGTAGCTGCCTTGCCTGGATTGGGGCTACCGCCTGGAATCCGGTTTGCTTTACACGGAATTCGAGCCTGGGTAAGGGGAAGCATTCATTGGGATCAGGCAAGGGAGCCACTCCATGTTGTGTCCGGGATGCTTTGGGGAAAAGGGCGGCAATGACGTATGTCCGGCCTGCGGATTTGATGCTTCCGCGGGTCCCGGCCCCCTCGCCCTGCCCTACGGCACCCTGCTGAACAACAAATATCTCACCGGCCGTCTGCTGGGCCGCCCCGGTGGTTTCGGCCTGACCTACCTGGCCTGGGACACGGTGCTCCAAGTGGCCGTGGCCGTGAAGGAGTATTTGCCCCGGGAGGCTGCGGGCCGCGACGCGGACAGGTCCACTGTGGTTCCCCACAGCTCCGAGGACGGAGCATCCTTTGAGTACGGCCTGAAAAAATTCCTGGCCGAGGCCCGCACCCTGGCCAAGTTCCGCCATCCCAACGTGGTGCGCGTGCTGGATTTCTTTGAAGCCAACAGCACGGCCTACTTGGTCATGGATTATTACGAGGGCGAGAACCTGGTCGAGCACGTGCGCCGGGCCGGGGGCCGCTTGCCGGAAAGGCGGGCCGTGGACGTGATCTTGCCTGTGCTGATGGGTCTCAAACAGGTCCACGCCCAGGGTTTCCTGCACCGCGACGTCAAACCCCACAACATCTATCTGACCAGGGACGGCGCGCCCATCCTGCTCGATTTCGGCGCGGCGCGCCAGGCAGTGGGCGAGCACAGCCGGGGGCTGTCCGTGTTCCTCACCCCCGGATTTTCGCCCTATGAACAGTACCACAGCCATGGCGAGATCGGCCCCTGGAGCGATGTCTACGCCTCGGGCGCGACCCTGTACTACTTGCTCACGGGCCATGCGCCGCCCGAAGCGCCCGGCAGACGCGAGGACGACGAGCTTGCCTGTAGCAGTAA
The DNA here is from genome assembly GCA_004796465.1 of Desulfovibrio sp. Classification (GTDB taxonomy): domain Bacteria; phylum Desulfobacterota; class Desulfovibrionia; order Desulfovibrionales; family Desulfovibrionaceae; genus MADRE1. Next base: position 22,106 of record QZKZ01000089.1, on the reverse strand, counting down.
GGATGTTGGAGCGGGCGAGGCCTTGTGCTCGGCCTTGGAAAAGGCTCTGGCCGTACGGCCCCAGGACCGTTACCAGGACATCGGAGCCTTTGAGGCGGCGCTGCTGAGCCACGCCGGGGCCTCGGGCTGGGAAGTGTTTCTGTGTAAAAAGAGCGCGGACCTTGCCCATGCCCGGCAGGTGTATGACTTTTTGGAAAGCCGTGGGATCAGGGCCTTTTTAAGCGAGTTGGCCATCCCCGAGGTGAGCGAGGCGGAATACCGGCGGGTCATTGACCAAGCCGTGGAGGACTGCGAACATTTCGTGGTGGTGGGCTCCAGCCGCGAGAACGTGGAGTCGTCCTGGGTCGAGGCCGAGTGGGGCATGTTCCTCAACGAGAAGCGCTCGGGCCGCAAGCAAGGCAACCTGGTCACGGTACTGGCCCAGGGCATGGCCATTGAGGACTTGCCCGTGGGCCTCAGGAACCACCAGGTCGTGCCCCTGACCCCAGCGGGCCTTTTGGAACTGTTGCGATTCGTGGCTCCCGACCGCATTCCCGAAGATCTGCCCGCCCCAGCTCCAGAACCATCGCCGGAACCAGTTCCGGAACCGTCGCTGGAACCCGTACCGGAGCCCGAGCCGGAACCTACCGCGCCCAGCAGGGAACCTTCCGCGCCATCCTCGGAACGCACGCCCTTCACCCTGGAGAACGAGTCCACGCCTAGGTCCCCCCGGCCCTGGCTTTTGGTTCTTGCAACGGCAATATTTGCTCTCGTAGGAGTAGCGTACTTTCTGGGGCCGGAGATGTTTTCAGGTGAAGGAACACCGGAACAAGAACCTGTTCAAGTCGAACAGGTCGGCGTTGTGAACGGAACCCAAGAGGCAGGGCAAGAGCCGGAATCCGGAGAAGGGGAACAGCCCGCGTTTTCCACGCCTATGCCCGGGGATTCCTTGCCCCGTAGCGCGCCCAAGGCGGGCGACACCTGGGTGGAGCAAGCCAATACCTCCATGGAGTTTGTCTGGATACCCGGTGGCTGTTTCACCATGGGCAGCCCGGTTCAGGAAGCGGGCCGCAATGAGGATGAAACGCCCCACCATGTGTGCATCGACGGCTTTTGGTTGGCCCGGTACGAGACGAGCAATGCCGAGTACGCGGTTGCCGACTCCGGCCACGACAGCGGCTCCTACCGTGAGGCCGCCTTAAACGAGCCTGAGCAACCCGCGGTCAAGGTGAGTTACGAGGACGCCGTGCGCTATGCCCAGTGGTTGTCGCAGGCTTACCCCAGCCTGGACTTCACACTGCCCACCGAGGCCCAGTGGGAATATGCGGCCAGGGCCGGGGAAGCCGGGGCGACTCCGTGGGAAGCGGACCGGGAAGACGCCTGCCGGTGGGCCTCGGTCTACGACATGAGCAGCGCCACGGGCCTGTCTTTGGCCTGGGAGCCGGAACCCTGCATGGATCAGTATATTGCGTCCGCACCAGTGGGGTCATTCAAGGCAAACGGATTTGGTGTGGGCGACATGCTGGGCAATGTCTGGGAATGGACTGCGGACGCCTATGCTGAAGACAACAGCGGTTTGCCCGAGCGCAACCCCTTGTACCGGGGATCGCCGGACAGCGATCGGGTGCTGCGCGGAGGGAGCTGGTTCAACCCCATTTCCACGGTCCGCTTTGCCAACCGCATCCATTTTCCCCCGGACACCCGCGATTTTGCCGTGGGCTTCCGCTTGGCCATGATTGATTCGCAGGCCGCTCCGCGCGAAGCCCTGGGCCGCGACGCCTCCCCGGACAACGCCACCAGCTCCTTGCCCTCGGACTCCCTGACCTCGGTGGAGATCGGCATGGCTGCCGGGGATATTTACGTGGAGGCCTTGGAAGCCGTGGTCCTCATTCTGGAGGACAAACCCGAACCCAGCGACCACCTCTGGTCGGACCTGGCCGAACTCAAAGCCTGGAACGTGGAGCGCATGATCGAACTGGGCCGCTTGCGCGAAGACCTTGACGACAACGGTAAAGACCAGTGCGACGTGATCCTGCGCCAGGAAGTGGAGAACACGCCCACAGCCATCCGCGAGGACTTTCAGCGTTCCTGGCAATTTTATGCTGATACGGACCCGGAACTGGCCTCGCTGATCACCCAATTCACCGTGTTGTACCAGTATGTGGATTTCGACGTGCTGCGCACTGAACTCCCCGAGGAAGCAGCGCGGTTCGGCATCGAATAAATTGGGGAAAATGAGAAGAGCCGCCCCGAGTCATGTGACTGGGGCGGCTTTGTTGATGGTGGAAGTCCTATGAGCGTTCCACTTTCCTGGCCAGTCCGAAATCGTCCAAGATGCAATACAGCGAGGGGATGGTGAACAGCACCAGGACGGTGGTGGCCAGCAGGCCAAAGACCAGGCTGGCGGCGAGGGGGATCAGGATCTGCGCCTGGAGGCTGCGCTCCAGCAGCAAGGGCACCAAGCCCACAATGGTGGTCAATGAAGTCAGCAGCACGGGCCGGAACCGGCGGCGCGAAGCAGCTGCCGCGGCCTGACGGGCGTCGTCGCCCAAGCTCCGGCGTTGTTTGATGTACAGCACCACCAAGATCGAGTCGTTGACCACGACCCCGGCCAAGGACACAAAGCCCATGATCGACGGCATGGAAAGGTCCAGGCCCATGGCCAAGTGCCCCCAGACCACGCCGATCAGGGCAAGGGGAATCACCGAGATGACCACAAAGGGTTCAACATAGCTTTTGAATTGCAGGGACAACAGGATGAACACGCCGAAAATCCCGATGAGCATGGCGCGAAGCAGGGATTGTCCGGTTTGGGAGCCTTCAGAGGCTTGGCCCTCCAAGCTGGTGGTTACATCGGGATAGCGTTCCAACAGCTCGGGCAGGAATTCGTTCCTGGTGCGGCTGATGATTTGGTCCGCATTGGCAATGCGCGTGTCCACGTCGCCACGTATGGTCACGGTGCGCTGGGAGTCGATGCGGGCAATACGCGAGTACCCCCGGCCCTCGGTCAATGTGGCCACGGCGGAAAGCGGCATGCTGTCTCCCGAAGGCGTACGCAGGTAGAAGTACTCCAAGTCCGCCAGGTTGTTTTGGTCTTCCTGGGCCAAGCGTACTTCCACTTCAAAGGATTCACCCTGGTACTGGACCTCGGTGGCGGTCACCCCCTGGAAAGCAGCGCGGAGCTGAGACGCCACTTGAGCCGCGTTCATCCCAAAGGACAAACCGCCAGGCCGCATTTCCACCCGAATCTCGGGTTTTCCCGGCCTGAGGTCATCCATAAGGTCGACCACGCCGGGAAAGCCGTTCAGCCAGTCCATGAGCTCCAGGGAAGCAGCCTTGACCCTGCCCAGGTCCTGGCCCGTGAGGCGGATGTTGATGGCTAGGCCTGCTGGGCCAATGGTCGGCTGTTTGAAGCCGATGGCGATCACATCCTCGACTTCGCCCACTTCCTCGCGCCACAGGGCGTTGACCGCCGCGAGCTGTCCCTGGCGCACCTCCGCGCCCAACAAGTCGGCAATGACCGTGGCCAGGTGGTCGCCGGACTCATAAGCGTCCTCATTGTGGCTGTACCGCACGGAGATGTCCTGGACCAGGTCCATGTGGTCGCCGTTCTCGTCCAAGGGCTGGTCAGGGGTCAGGGTCTCGTTGACCCTTTCCAGGGCTGCTATCACATGCTCGGCCACTTCCTGGGTCCGCTCAAAAGGCGTGCCTTGGGGCAGGAGAATGCGCGCCTGGAGCACGTCACCGTCAATCTCGGGAAAAGCCGTGGTCTTGAGTACGCCTCCGGCGAGCATGGCCATGGAGGACAGGAATGCGGCAATGGTCAGGCCCATGAACAGGTAGCGCCAGGAAATGGCCCAGTCGGCAAAGCTGCCCACCACCTTTTCCCGCGTAAAATCCATCATCCGGTTGATGGTGTTCCGGAGCCGGCCCGAGTTCTCCGGGTCCACGCCCTTGAGGGAGTGGGCCAGGTGATTGGGCAGGATGAGAAAGGCCTCAACCAGGCTCACGGACAGGGTCATGATCAGCACCACGGGCATGACCCACATGACCTTGCCGATGTTGCCTTCAATGAGCGCGGCAATGGAGCCGAAGATGAACAGGGTGGTCAGAAAGGAGGACATGACACCGCCAAAGACCTCGGCTGTACCGTTGACCGCGGCTTTGAGCGGAGTGTCGCCTCGGCTGAGCCGCAGAGCCACGTTTTCCGAAATCACGATGGCGTCGTCCATGAGCAGGCCCAAGGCCAGAAGCAGGCCGACCATGGTCAGCATGTTCAGGGAAAAGCCCGTGGCCTGCATGAAAAAGAAAGCGCCCATGAATGAGACGGGCAAGCCCATGGCCACCCAAAAGGAAAAGCGCAGGGCAAAGAACAGCCACATGGCCAGGAACACGAGGATCAAACCCATGATTCCGTTTTCCGTGAGCAGGTTCAGCCTGTCGCGCACCACCTTGGAGATGTTGTAGGTGATGACGTATTCCACATCGGGCGGGGCGGTGAGCTGCTCCTTGTCAATAAAGGCCTGGACCGAGTCCATGACCTCAAGGGCGTCTTCCTGCTTGGATTTGTTGATGAGCAGCATGCCTGCATTGCGGCCGTTGAACTGGTAGTAATGCTCATCACTGGAAAAGGTGTCGGTGATGGTCGCGATGTCCCCGAGCCGAAGCTCAGCGCCCGAGGATGCGGCCACCACAACCAAGTCTTCGAATTCGTGCACTGTGCGCCGCTCATCGGAAAAGCGGAGCAGGATGTCCCGGTCCGTGGTCTCCAAGGTTCCGGCAGGCAAGTCCACGGATTGTGCGGCCACGGCCTCGGCCACGGACTGCACGGACAAACCGAGCTGCATCAGGATCTCGGCCGAGAGTTCAATGCGGATTTGCCTGTCCGCGAAACCAACGATTTGGACTTGGGAAACATTGGCTTGGGAGAGCAGCCGATCCTTGAGGGCCTCGCAATAATCCTTGAGGTGCGGCGTGCTCATGGGGCCGGACACGGCCACGGCGCAAACCAAGTCCATGCGTCCCTGTTCGCTGATCACGGGAGTGTCCACGTCCTCGGGAAAATCATTGATCGCGTCCACTTCACTTTTGATGTCGTCGAGGAAACGGGCGATATCGCCACCGTCGCTCATCTCGGCCACAACAATGCCCACGCCTTCGCGTGCTTCCGAAGTGATTTCCTCCAAGTTCTCAATGCCGTCCAAACTGTCTTCAATGCGTTCGCAGATGGCGTTTTCCACGTCCTCGGCGGAAGCGCCGGGGTAGGAGGCCTGAATCTGGACTTCAGAGGACGAGAAATCAGGAAAGGTTTCCCGCTTGAGGTCGGAAAGGGTCAAAAATCCCATGCCCAGGAATATGAGCATGAGCAAATTGGCTGCAGTGGGATGGGACGCAAACCAAGCCAGCATGCCGCGCAGGCCGCTGAATCGGTCCATGGGATTGGAAGGTGTCGAACTCATCGGATGGATGCCTCCCCTGCGGCTTCGAGTAGAAGAGCCTCAAGCAGTTCGTCATCCATGACCGGACTCAGAAGCATGCCCTCCACCGCAGGAATCAGGTCGGTGACCACCACCAACTCCCCTGGTTCCAGACCTGAGCTTATGGCGGCCAAACCACCCTGCTCGAATTTGGTGTGCACGGTCCTGAGTTCCAGCCGGTTGTCTCCGTTCACAATATACACTTGATCTTGGTGCAGGGCTGTGCGGGGGATGACGGGCATAGGATCGGTGGGGCGTCCCCTGAGTTCCACGGAGCAGTACATGTTGCGGATCAGCGGTGGCCTTTCCCCGGGCTCGGCTTGGAGATAGGAATCCTCGACCGTGACGAAGACGCCCATGGTGCGGGTCTCAGGGTCCACTTCATCGCTGAGCCTGGAGAATTGGGCGTCCCATTCCACGGTCTTGTCTCCCAGTTCAAAACGGACCACAGCGGTGACGTCCATGTACTCGCGCAGAATATCCATGGAAAAGTCCGAAAGTTCAGAGTGTTGTTCCGGCGCTGTCAGCACCCTGCGCAAGGAGGAAATGGCCACCTGGGCCTCGACCTCCGAGGCGCGGATGTCCGAGGCCGACGCCAGGACTTGGTTGGGCGCGGCATATTGGTAGAGCTCCACATTCACATCCGAGATCCTGCAGGGAAAGGGCGCGGTCACCGTGGTCCGTTCCACGTCAAGCACCGCTCCGGCGCGACCGGCCTGGGCAGAGGCAAGCTGGGCTTCCAATTGCTCCTGCTCGGCGGGGATCAGGGCAAGCTCATTGCGGATGTTTTGCACCAGGGTCTGTTTGCCCAGGACGATCTGCTCTTCCGCGTCGAGCTCGGATTGGGCGATAGTGCCGGATTCAGCCAATTGGCGTTTCCTGGCCAATTCGGCCTGGGCCAGGGCCAAGGCTTCCAGCTCCACGGCCAAGGACCGGCGCAGGTTGACCTCGTTTTGCTCCAAACGGGTGAGCTGGGCCTGGATCGAGGCCACATCCGCTTGGCCCTGGGTCTCGGCTAAACCGTACTCCTCGGGATCAATGCGGAACAGCACCGCGCCCTCGGGCAGGAGTGCGCCCTTTTCCAAGTCCGGGTGCATCTCCACGATGCGGCCGCCAACCTCGGCCACGGCTTGCCAGTTCTGGGCGGGCTCAACCAAACCATAGCCCAGGGCGCGGGGAATGACCTCAGCCTCGGGCACGGGCACCGTTCGAACGGTTCGCGCGGTTTCTTCGGCCAGGGTGCGTTCCGGCGGTTGCTTGGATTTGACCATCACCACCAGGACCAGGACCCCCAGGGCTATGGCCGGAACAATGAGCGACTTTTTTGCGAATCGGCGTAGTTTCATGAAACGTTCCTTATGCTGGCCTCGCTGCGTTTGGCGAGGCGCTGCGCAATCGATTTGGTTACAAGGGAGTTGTTGGAGTTGTGTTGCCCTGTTCCCGGGCCAGTGTTTGCTCCAGCCCCCCCAGGGAAAAGGCGACAATATGGTCCACTGTGCCATGGACATCGTCAATGGGTGCGGGAATGCCGGGATGCATACGCGAAATGACCTTGTTGGCGAACACCATTTGGTTGCATTGGGCCATGATGCTGGCGGAACAGCGCATGACCAGTTCAGGCCGGGCGTCTTGCCCCAGGTAATCCCGGATCAGGCCGTGCAATTGGTCCCGGACTTTGACGAAGTATCTGAAGATGATCTTTTCCATGGCCGGGGAAGGGTCCATGACTTCGCGGTGAATGAGTTTCAGGGCATGGGGGTTCCCGCCGAAGTCGCCTTTATGGAGAAAACGCATCAGGGCGTTGCGCACAAAGGCCTGCAACCGTTGCCTGGGTGCCTTGTCCGGTTCCATGTCCTTGTCCGCGGGGTATTGTTCAAACGCTTCGGCCACAATGGTCTCCAGAACCGCGGCGTACAGGGCCTGCTTGTCCTGGAAATGGTAGTTGACCGCGGCTACGTTGGCCTTGGCCCGGGAGCAGATGGCCCTGACCGTTGCCGCGGCAAAGCCTTTTTCCCCGAATTCCTCCACTGCGGCGACAAGAATACGCTCTCGGGTGGATGTCATTACGTTGGATGATGCAGGTGTTTGCGTCATGGGTACTCCGAAACAAATGATTTAAACATTTGTTTAGATCAAATGTTTGTCTGAGTCAAGCTCTCGAACATTCAGACGCTGGAGAAGCAGGGGTGTTACACAAGCAATGAAAAAAGAGAGCTTGTGAGCAATGGGGTATAACTGGCATGTCTTCCACGCCAATGTTCCCGACACCTGATCGTCACGCCGCACCTCTTGCCACGGCCAAGGGAAATGCGTACATAATCAAGGAACCGTGGCTTGCCGTTTTCAAATCTGTCACATGCTACCCTAGCCCCATGGAGGGGAGAATGTCCTTGAAGAAGCAGTTTCTGAAAAATGACATGTGCAAGGTGACTTTCCGTATTCCCCCTGAGGCTGCCCCGCAGGCCAAGGAAGTCACTGTTGTCGGTGAATTCAACAATTGGGACCAGAGCTCCGAGCCCATGCGCAGGCTGAAAAGCGGCGAATTCACGACCACGGTCAAGATGGATTCCGGCCGGGAATACCAATTTCGCTACTTGGTGGATGGTATGGAGTGGATCAACGACTGGGAGGCCGATCGCTACGAATACAGCTCCTTTGGCAATTGCGAGAACTCGGTGGTATCGGTCTGATCCGGTATCGAATCCCTTTGGGGGACAAGAGCCGCCCATGGCCATGGAGCTGGATCGGTATTCCTGAACGCGGTGTGAACAATGCCGGGACAAGGGAGAGGTTCAACCCTGAAGACCGGAGAAAAGCATGGCTCAATGTGAATGCCTCGCCATGTGCCCGTTTTTTCTTGGTAAAATGGCAAACATGCCTGTAATTGCAGACATGTTGAAACGAACGTATTGCCGTGGGGATAACAGCTTGTGCGCCCGGTATAAGGTGTTCAAAGCCAAAGGGTTGCATGTGGTTCCCGATGATTTGTACCCCAGGCAAATGGACCGCGCCTTAAACATAGTGGAATCGTGATCCCGCCTGCATTCTTGTAATGTTGTTTCACTTTTCTCGACCTAAGTCCCGGGCAAGGGACATGCTTTCAGCGTCCCTTCACAAACCTCGCAATATCGTACGCATGGTCTTTTCCGGCTCGTCCCTGTGCTATTGCCTACCAAGTGAATTCCGGTTAGGTAGGTATCCTTTGACCCGGACCCTTCCGGGCATTGGGAAGCGTTATGGCGCGAATGGTTGAAGGACTCCGCAGACGCAGTGCTGTGGCCGAAATAGTCAGCGAAGAGGAAATCCGGGAGTGGTCGGTCATCGAGACTACCGGCCCGGCTGTGTTCCTTGGTGACTTGCACGGCACCCTGGACCGGGTGCATGACGATCTCGCTGCCGTGGGGCTGCTCAACCCGGACCAAGCCGACCCCCTTTCCTGGGAATGGATCGGCGGCAACGCCGTTCTCGTCCAACTCGGCGACCTCTATGACCGGGGAGCTGACGCCGACTATTTGCGCGCCGCCCTGGGCAGGCTCAATGACCAAGCCCAGCAGAACGGCGGCGACGTGGTCCGGCTCATCGGCAACCACGAACTGAAGTATCTGGGCCAATGGCCGACCCGTCTCAACGACGCCGAGCACTTGGCCGTGGCAAAACTCGTACTGCACGGCTTGTCCACCGGGCGAATCCTGGGCGCGGTCGCGGTCAAGGGGTGTCTGGCCGTGCACGCCGGCGTCAATCTGGATATATTTCCGGAGTGGCGGGGCAAGGACGCCGGGCATATGGCCAGGGACATCAACCGCCGTTTGCTCAATGCCATTCGCTGTTCCTCGGAAATCACCTCCATCAAGGCTGTCCGCGAAAACGTGTTCAAGGACCCCATCTTCTATGTGGGGCCAAAGCGCGGTGGTGCGTTCGCCAAGGTCAATGCCGGTGGAGTGTTTTGGTTGGACACCCGCGAGGGCCACTCGGACCTCGGGTTCACCCAAATCGTGGGCCATACGCCCACCCGGTCCAATAGAGTCGAAATACTGGAAGACCGCAACACCGTGCTCGCGGACGTGGGACGTCATCCCGTGTACGGCAACGGCAGCGGCGTGTATGTCGTGAAATAACAAAAGGGGCCTTCCGGCCCCTTTTTCATATCAATTCAGCTCTTCTTGATTACTGGATCAAGGCCACGGGAAAGTCGGGCACGGTTTCGGGCTTGGTGGTGGTGGGCGTTTGCTCGCCCCGGGTCAGCTCCTTGACCCGTTCCGACATGTAGAGGTCGATCATGTTGATGGTGATCCTGCCCGTGCCCATGAAGTCCGCTGAGCCGGAGAGAGCTTCCACCAGGGCAAGGGTGAACGCGCCGTTCTCCCAAGCCGGATCCTCCAGGGAGTATTGGTTGCCCGTGGACGAGGAAAAGACCACGGCTCCGTTCTCCGCGCTGGACAGCTCGTTGACCACGGCGTTGATGTCGGCCTGGCCGCGCCGGGAGCCCAGGATGTTGCCGGAGTGGCAGGTGTCCACGAAAAACAGGGCCTTGCCCGCCAGGGACGACAAGGTCTTGCGCACTTCGGTGAAGGGCAGGCCAGTGCGCCTGAGCCTGTCCAAGTCCGTGTTTGCGGGCAGGTAATAATAGTCGCCGGCTGAGTCATTGACCCCGTGCCCTGCCAAAAAGAGAACGGCCACGTCGTGCTGGGTGGTCTGGCGCTCGATCCACTCCAGGCCATCCAGGATGTTGTCCTTGGTGGCGTCGGCGTCAAGCAGGATGTGGGTCTCCACCTCGCGGTACAAGCCGCCTGCCTGGCCGGCCATAAGCGTGGTGAAGTCCTGGGCGTCCTTGGCCGCATACAGCAGATCCAGGTCGTTGTTCTCGTAGTCGGAAACACCCACAGCCAGCACATAGAGCTTGGGTTTGATCACAAAGTCTTCCTGGGGCGTGTCACCGGCCCAGGCCACGCTGATCAGCGCGGGTTCGCTCGCGCCGTGTTCGTTTTCCGCGATCACGCCCAACTCCACGTCTGCGGGCGGTATGGACACGGTGATTTCCTGGTCAACGCCGTCGCGCGCCTCGGGTCCGGCCACTTCAAAACCCCGGGCCGAGGGCTCGGGACGTCCGTTGATCAGGACCCTGACCCCGGTGATGTCCTCGCCGCCCGGGGAGCGCACGGAAAAGCGCAGGGTCACGCTGGTCTCCGAGACTTGGCTGCCGTCTTGGGGGGAAATGATGGTCACCACGGGCGGCAACATGTCGCGTACGCCGCGCAACCCTTGAATCTTACCGTGTTCTCCTTGGCTGGCCTCTCCCCGTTCCGCGTCGGCCATCTGCAGGGCCGAGTCCTCGTCCAAGGTGACGAGCAGTTGGGAAAGCACATCGGGCCGGTAATACACTTCGCGAAAGCGCGACAAAGGGAAGAAGTCGGCTTCCTGGTCTTTGCCCCGGTTGATGTGCCAGCCCAGCATGTCTTCGGCTCCGGCCGAGGCGTCGTAATATCCGGACTCCGTCCACATGACCCAACGCCTCTGGTCAGAATGGGGAAAAAGTGCCAGCATTTCTTGGCCGTCACTAATCCGGTACCAGCGGATGGTGCCGTCCACAAAGGCGGCCACCAGCACCTTGCCGTTGGCCGCGATGTTCACGGCCCAGCATACGCCCGGGGCCTGCGCGGACCACTGTTCGTTGCCCTCGCGGTCAAAGAAGCGGACATTGTATTCCGTTCCCAGGGCGAATCCCGAGCTGTCCGGCATGAGCGCCACGGCCCTGGAGATTTCAAACTGGGACATCTCAATGGGGCGGCCGTTGACCGCCGGGTTGGGCCTGTGCTTCCAATTGGTGACCACAAGCCCGGGGGCCTCCAGGATCGGGGGCGTGAAGCCCTCGCCTTCGGTCAAGGGGCCGGGGATCAGTTCCCTGTCCTGGATGGAGAAACGGGCGGGTTCCGCGCCGTAGAGTTTGTAGCCGAACACCACTTCCGTGCCGTCGGGGTTGAGGAGAAAGCCGTCGTAGTTGTCCCTGAAGTCGGCGTTGGGGGCGCGTTGGAACACGGAAATTTCGCTGGTGTACCCGTTGATTACGCCCCAGGACGGATCGTGGGACGCGTAGACCATATCGCCGTTGGGCAGGGCCAGTATTTGGATCACGGTGAGGGTCGAGGCTTCGATCACTTGATAGGCGGCGTTGGGGCCGTCCCAGCGCAGGATGGGTGTGACGCCGCCTTGGAGATAGGTCCCCCCGGCATAGAGGGTTCGTCCATCTGCTGACCATTGCACGGATTGGACCTCGCCATTGTCCACGCCCGTGGTGTCCATGGTGTGCATGAAAGAGAGGTCGCGGCCCGAGATCACGTCCACGGCGGGCGCATCTTGGTAGCCAATGGCAATGGAAGTGCCGTCCGGCGAAAAGTCAGCGGAAAAAGGCTCGCGGCCGTTGTACCCGTAAGTCTGGGCAACGAGCCGCAGGCTGCTGTCGTACAAGCGGATGGAGCCGTCCAGGCAGACCGTGACCAGGCGGCCATGGCTGTCGAAATCGCAGCCATTGCCCCGCCGGGAATATATGTCCTCAAAGATGAGCTCAAAGCTGCGGCCGTCAAAGACCTTGAGTCCTTCCTCGGTCATGGCCGCAAAGTAGTCGCCGCGCGGGGACCAGGTCATGTGGACCATGATCGGCAGGCCAGTGATCCGTTTGATCATCCGGCCCGAGGATCGCTCGAAAATGTACAGGCTGTTGGTGCTGTCCCAGTCGTAGCCTGTCCAGCCACCCGTGGCCACATATTCGCCGTCCGGCGACATGGCCGCGTAATACAGCTTGCCTTCGTGGCCCATGCCTATGGGCGGCCTGAGAGTTTGCAGCAGCCTGCCGGTGGCCACTTCCCAGACCCGGGCGGTCTTGTCGTCCGAGGCCGTGACCAGGTAGGTGCCGGTGGCGTCCATGCCGATGCGCCAGATCATGGCCGAGTGGGTGCCCGTTTCCATGCGCAGCACGGGGTCCACAGGCGGTTCGCCGGCATGGGCCGGCATGGCGGCGCAAATGAGCAGCGCCGCGGCCAGGGCCAGGGCGGAGAGCATTCGTGTTTTCATGGCCGAATTATATCACGCGGCCATACCGAGGGGAAGGGGGGCAGTGGACAAGAAGCTCAGCGCAAAAGTAATTTCTGTGGACAGTCTGGGTAAATTCAGCCTTTTCCCGGAGGGAACGATATAGTACACACTTCGCAGCTTTTACGGTGACAACGCTCCAACCCACCAAAACCGGGCACGGCATGAAAAAAATCCAGCCGCCCACATCCTCTGGAACACAGCACCACGATTCCGGACTTTCTCCTGAAAGATGGCGCGAATCCGTAATGGACGCCGCGCTTGAACACTTGCCCGTGGGGTTGATCGCCATTGGCCCCCAAGGGGAAACCCTGTACGTCAACGCCACCTTCACGGAAATGAGCGGGTATGATCTCAGCGACTTTCCGGATATATCCACGGGCATATCCCTGTTTTGTCCGGAACCCGAGTTGCGGTCCAAGGCCCAGGAAAGCTGGAGCCGGACGCGTGACATGGAAGGCAACAGCGACTCCTTGACGGTGAAAATTCGAAGCGGTGAAACTCGCTTGTTCCGCTTCACCTCCGTGGCGCTCGCTGACGGGGTCGTGGTGGTCACGGTCCAAGATGAAACCGATGCTCGGCTCGCCCTGGACGAGAATCTGCGCAGCCGCCATTTCATGGGCAAGGCCCAGGCGCTCAGCGGCATAGGCAGCTTTGAGATTGATTTGCAGGGTGGCGGGCTTTCGTTTTCCGACCACATGTACTCCTTGTTCGGCTTGGAGCCGGGCGTTCCTCTGCCGTTGGTAACCGAGACCATCGCCAAATGGATTCATCCCGATGACCAGTCGGATGTGAGCGCGGCTTTGGAAACCTTGGTCAACACCGGTCGGCCAGTGGATGTGCATTTCAGGATTCTGAGCGGGGAAGGCCGGGTCAGGATGCTCCATACCGTGGCCGAGTTGGAAGTGGTCCATGGCCGGAAACTGATTTTCGGGGCCTCGCGTGACGTGACCCTGGAAACCCGGGCCAGGGAAGAATTGGCCCAGCGGGAGCAGTATTACCGCAGTTTGTTTGAAAACACGGGAACCGCCTTGGCCATATTCGGCAACGACATGGTGATCAGAGAGTGCAACTCCCGCTTCGTGGATCTGACGGGATATTCCAGCCGGGAATTGGTGGGGTTCAAGAAATGGAGCGATTTTGTCGCTCCCGAGGACATAGGGCGCCTTGTCCGCTGGCACGAACAAAGGACACAGGAAAAGGGCAAGGGTTCCTCCGACAGGATTTTCGAGTTCACGTTGATGAATCGGCGAGGGGAACCCAAGCGGATTCACGCCCAAGTCAGCACCATCCCTTCCACCCAATACCGCATCGCCTCCCTGATCGACATTTCCAAGCGCACGGCCAGCGAACGGATAACACGGACCTTGTATGGAATCGCCCGGGCCATGGCCGCCTCGGATACCCTGGAGGAACTGTTCGGGCAAATCCACGAGGGACTGGGCGGTGTGGTCCAGGCCACAACCTTTGGCATCGCCCTTAAGGATGAAACCGGCCTGAGCCTGGTGTACTCGTCATGCCTCAAAGAACTACAAGACAGCGCCTGCGGCGGATGCCGCGAATTCATGGCTTCCGTTGCCCAAGACGCCGTGGTGGGGGGGATACCCTTTCTGCGAACATTTGTGGACTTTCCCGGAGTGGAGCACATCAGCGGCAAAGCTTCGCTCATGGCGTCTCCCCTGCGTGTGGGCAACCGGATCATCGGCGCGGTCTGCGTGGCGCATCAGGCCAATCCCGAGCAATTCACCCAAAAAGACTTGGAACTCATGGAAGCGGTTTCCGACCAAGCTGCCCAAGCCGTTGACCGCAGGATGTACGAGCAGGCCTTGACCAGGCTCAACGAGGACCTGGAGTTCACCGTACGGCAGAGGACCCAGGAGTTGATGGTCAAGGCCCAGGAGTTGGAGCAAGTCAATGTTCGGCTCATGGAATTGGACAAGGTGAAGTCCCAGCTCATCTCCTCGGTATCCCATGAACTGCGCACTCCCCTGACCTCGATTCTGGGGTTCGCCAAACTTTCCCAGAAGTTGGTGGACCGCTTGCCCACGGCCTTGTCCGGTCCGGGGCAGGGCACGGCGGAAATCGAGCGTATCAAATTCAACCTGGATGTTGTCTCCGAGGAGTCCAAGCGTCTGACCCGCCTGATCAACGACTTCCTTGACCTGGAAAAGATCGAGTCGGGACGGGTAGTTTGGCGCGACCAAATGGTGGACGCGAGCGGGATTCTCAGCCAGGTGGCGGAAACAGCCAAGGGGTTTTTTCAAGACAAGCCCGAGGTCAGGTTCCAGGCATCCACGCCAGGAGATTTACCAGGTGTGCGCATGGACCCGGACAGGCTGCACGAGGTGGTCCTGAACCTGGTGAGTAATGCCGCGAAGTTTACCGCGCAGGGCGAGGTGGAGCTCAAGGCGGGCGTGAACAACGGCTATCTCCGCATTGAAGTTTCCGACACCGGGCCGGGTATCCCCGAGTCGGAGCAAGAGCGCATATTCGACGCTTTCCATACCCTGGGCGGCGAGGATCTGCCCGAAGGCAAGACCCCCGGCACGGGCTTGGGCCTGGCCATAGTGAAAAAGGTCATGGACCATTACCAGGGCAAGGTATCAGTCCAGTCCCAAATGGACCGGGGCAGCGTGTTCACTCTGCAGATTCCCTTACCTTGTCCCGCCGAGTAATTCCCCAAGAGCCCGCCCATACTCAGTAGGGGGGCAATAGAAAAAGCCCCTGGCCGCGTCCGGCGCAGGGGCTTGGTAACTGCCTTTGCCAAAATTCTTATTCGGAAACGTGGCAACCCTGGGAACACTTGGTGGGAACCACTTCGTTGCCTTCAGCGGCCAGGGCCTTGTGGCAGCCCAGGCAGGAGTTGAGAGCGTCCTTGCCGTGCCAGGCAAAGTAGAAGCCCATGGTGTCCTGGCGGTCATCACGGTCAAAGTGGCACTCACGGCAGGACATGATTTCGCCGCAGCCCTCGAACATATGGTGGCAAGCCGTGCAGGTCAGATCCACGTGGGGCTCGTGGCTGAAGGTCACCGTGGCGAAACGGTCGCCAGCGGGTTCGCCCTCGGGCACGATCTCCACTTCGCAAGGAATCTCGAACGCCTGGACCACAGGTACGGCGAAAAGTACCGCAACAGCCGCGCACAAAGCAGCAATCACCAAGTATTTCCTCATGATAATTCTCCTCCTTCGAAGGTTGTGTTCACCCGGTTTGGCTACACCAAATTATGGGGCAAGACAACCGTTGTCAGCGAAGCAAGGATGGAGGCAGCCTAGGCAGGCCCGGGGAGTCGGCAGCCGTCTTCGCCCTGGCGGATGAACATCCTGGCGCTCAGGCCGCCGCCCGGCCGGTTGGCCAGGGTAATGTCTCCCCGGTGCTCCATGACGATGCGTTTGGCAATGGGCAAGCCCATGCCCACGCCGCGGGTCTTGGTGGTGAAAAAGGGGTCAAAGGCAAAGGGCAGGTGGTCGGGGTCCATGCCCGGCCCCCGGTCCGTGACCAGGATCAGGAAGCCGTCGGGCCGGGAATTGAAGGTCGCTTCCACATTCACGCTGTCGCTGTTGCTGAAATCCAGGGCGTTGCGCAGAATTTCGTCCAGGGCGCGCTTGAGCAGCACGGGATCGGCAATGACCTCGGCGTCAACGACTTTGTCCTGGATGTCCACGTGTTTGCCCAAGTCCTTGGAAGCGGAAACCAAGTCAGCGCAGGCCGCTTCCATGAGTCCCAGGGCCTGGACCTTTTGCGGCTGGAGCAAGGGCAGGGAGGCATAGTCGGTCACGCCCCTGACGATGTTTTCCAAGCGGGAGGCCTGGTCGATAATGGTGGCCAGACGATCGCGGTGCCCGGCTTCCAGGGCCTGGTCCTTGAGCATGAGGTTGGAAAAGCCGCCAATGTTCATGATCGGATTGCGGATTTGGTGGGCCACGGACAAGGCCAAGTTCTTCAAGCTTTCCCCGCGTTCGCTTTGGATCTGGCTGTTGGCGAGCAACAGCTCCTTTTCCCGTTCGTTCAGTGCGTGCTTGTCCGTGACGTCCATGATCAGGAGCACGATGCCGTGGGTTTTTCCCTCATGCTTGAGGTAGGACGAGGTCACGATCAGGCGGCGCACCTCGCCGTCGGCACGCTCAAAGGGCACGGACCGGGTCAGGTTGACCAGCTCCTGGCGGATCACGTCGAGGAAGATCTGGTTGAACTCGATGTTCTTGTTTTCATGGATGAACAGTTCGGCCCAGCCCTTGGACTGGAACTGGTCGCGGGACAGGCCCAGCGTTGTTTCCAGGGTGGCGTTGGTCAGCAGCATCCTGCCTTGGGGGCCGACCACCATCACGCCCACGGGCATGGAATCGATGATGGCGTCGATGATCAGGGGCGAGAGCTGGTCCATGGGAGTTCTCAGGGGCAATAGTGGTGAACGCGGGAGCCTGCACCGACCCTATCACAAAACCAGGCTCGGTCCAATGAGCTGATGGGGGCGGAAAAGAAAAACGCCCGGGAAGCTGAAACTCCCCGGGCGTAAAAAAGCGGTGCTACTCGGCGTTGGGCGTGAACAGCTGCTTGCCGAGCAAACGGAAGTCGGCGATGGCTTGCTGGGCAGCCTCGGAGGTGATCCAATCGGCAAAGGTCTGGGCCAGGTCGTAGGTGACGTTGTCGCACTGCTCAGGGTTGATGGTCAGCACGGAATACTGGTTGAACAGGGTCTCGTCGCCTTCCACCAGGACCACCAGGGGCGGCTCGCCACCTTTGGAGTCCTCGTACTTGATGTAGGTGCCGCGGTCGGTCATGGTGTAGCCGCCCTTTTCCGCAGCCACGTTGATGGTGTCGATCATGCCTTGGCCGGTCTGCAGATACCAGTCAGCGGTGTCGGGTACTTCGAGACCGGCGGCGCCCCACAGGGACTTTTCTTTTTTATGGGTGCCGGAGTCGTCGCCACGGCTGCAGAACACGGCCTGCTGCTCGGCAATGGTCTTGAGAGCGTCGGCCACGGACATGCCGGCAACACCGGCGGGATCGTCGGCCGGGCCGATGATCACGAAGTCGTTGTACATGACCAAACGGCGGTCAACGCCATGGCCGTCTTCCACATACTGCAGTTCAGCCGAAGGCGCGTGCACGAGCAGAACGCTTACGTCGCAGTTTCTGCCCAGTTCAAGGGCCTTGCCCGTACCCACGGCGGTCCATTGCAGCTCAACGCCCGTGGCTTCTTGGAACATGGGGGCCAGATAGTCGAGCAAGCCGGTGTTGTCGGTGCTCGTGGTGGTGGCCATCATCAGGGTGTCGGCCTTGGCCGCGGCCGGAACGAACAGGGCCAGGGCCAGCATGAGAACCAGAAAACGTTTCATGATCAGGACTCCTTTCTCTCACTGTAGAGATTGATGGTTGAAACCGGCTTGCCAAGCTCTTCCCAAAAGGGTTCCCCGTTTGCTCGGCATTGGTTTGGGTTGTTATGTCTTATTAGGCCAAAAAGGTCCAGAACGAAAACATGCAGGATGAGCCGAGCGCGGCATGCTTCGGAAAAGGGAATGGGTGGCGGGGGCGTAAGGTCAGACGTATGGGCTGAGGCGGCTGACAGCCCGGCAGTTGGAGCCCATGACCAGCAGCCAAGCCACGGGCAAGAGGAAACTGGCGGCTACGCCCACATAGGGCAGCGCCGAAGCAGCGAACAGGACGCAACATCCGAGGTGCAGGCTGTGGGGCAGGGGAGGAGCGGAAAGCCGTTTGCGCTGAATGAGGCTGTTGTAATCGCGGGCAAACCCGTGCACCACCACAAAGATCCAGTACAGATTGAAAAAGGGCAGGAGCATGTACGCCATGGCCTTGAGCGGGCTGGTGCGTGCGTAGCCGTCTTGGACAAAGGACCAAACGCGAAAGATGTGGAACAGGGATATGGCGATGCCGAGAAAGGCGCTGACTCCGAAAAAAAACAGGGGAAGGGCCCTGGACGAGGAATTGTCCAGGGAAAGGCGCAGGGCCAGGGCCGTAATCATGGCCGCAATGGACAGCAGCATCACTCCGGCCTGAAAAAGCAATGAACAGGGCCGCCTTCCGGCCTTTTTTCCCATGCCGTTGGTGTCGGCGGAAACATTGGTGTCAGGCATAGGCTTGTTGGCGGTTTTTCAGGTCCTGTTTCGGAAAAATCATAGCGGCTCCTCGGAGGGAGAGGGATACATACCGCAACCACTCCACTTTCCACAGCTTATCGGCCTGGGAAAACACTGTCAACCAGGTTCGGGCGAATCAGTGGATGCCCAAGCGGTCGGCTTCCATGGGCGCTTGCTCTCTGAGCAACTCGAATATGGCGTAGCGGGTGATGAAGTACATGTCCTCAAAAGCGGAGGAGAGCTCGGCGTCTCCGCGATACGCTGTTTGCGCGTTTTGGAGCGCGGCTAGGTCCTGCTCGGGAATATGGGTGAAAGCCAGTTGGATGAGACGGTCGCAAGTTTCCTTGCCGCGCGTGTCCAGCTCTTCACGCTTTTCACCCCACTGGACAAGCGCGGTAATGGTCTCTTGGCGAAGGTTATCCACTTGCGGCGCAATCTCCTCGACTGGAGGCGTCCCTTGTGTGAGCACTACAAGCTCGGCAATGGCGTTGAGGTAGATTTGGGCGACTGCCTCGCCGACCTCCTCGGCGGAGCGGGAAGGCGGTGGCAGGGCCGGGATGTTTTCCAGCCTGTCCGAAGCCGGGGCTTGGCTCGTTTCTTCTGTCTCCTGCTGCTGAGGTTCTTCACTGGAGCACGCAGCCACACCAAGCGCCAGGGCCAACAGGAGGAAGATCGGAAGGGTCCGGCCCCAGGCAAACACGGCGCGCACCTGCAGTCCTTTGGGGGATGCTCTGCTCATGCCCTTGGAATACACTCCATGGGGTGGTATCGCAAGGTCACGCCATATAACGGAAAAGGAGAAAGCCATGGAATTCGTGAGCACGGACAAAGCGCCCAAGCCTGCCGGACATTACAGCCAAGGCGTGGTGCACAACGGCGTGGTCTATGTCTCGGGCATGCTGGCTGTTGACCCTGAAACCGGGGAAAAAAGGCTGGGCAGTGTGGAAGAGCAGACCCGCATCGCCCTGGGCAGCATGGAAGGGGTGCTCCAGGCCTCGGGCAGCAGCAAGGACCAGGTGTTGTCGGTCACGGTCTATGTTTCGGATGTTGCATTGTGGGGCAGGGTCAATGCAGTGTACGCCGAGTTTTTCGGCGAGCACAGGCCTGCCCGGGCCGTGGTGCCGACCCGCGACCTGCATTTTGGTTTTCTCGTGGAAGTGGCCTGCATCGCGGCTGTGGGAGGGGAGTGATGGGCAGCCTGGTTTGCGCGGAGTGCGGCGAGACCCGGCCCTTGACCGAACAAAGCATGGTCTGCCCTTGTGGCGGACTGTGGAATGTTGCGTGGTCCGGCTGTTTTGATCCCAAGGAGACGGCGGGGCGGCCCTGGAACTTGTGGCGATATGCCGAGGCCCTGCCTGTGGCTCCGGAATTCGCCACCAGCCTGGGCGAAGGGACCACGCCTCTGGTGGAAGTTGTTCTTGATGGGAAAACAGCGCTTATTAAACAAGAGCAGCTCTTTCCTACGGGGTCATACAAGGACCGGGGCGCGGCTCTGCTCATCAGCCGCATGCGCGAGTTGGGCGTGGGCGAATGCGTGGAGGATTCCTCGGGCAATGCGGGCTGCGCAGTCGCAGCATATTGCGCCCGTGCCGGGATCCGTTGCAGGATTCTCGTGCCAGAGGCAACCTCACCAGCCAAGCTGACCCAGATCCAAGCCTACGGAGCGGAACTCGAACTGGTTCCGGGAAACCGCGACGCCACAGCCCGGGCAGCCCTCAATGCGGCCAAGGATCATTTTTACGCCAGCCACTCCTACAATCCTTTCTTTTTTCACGGGACCAAGACATTCGCTTTTGAAGTTGCCGAACAATTGGGCTGGCAAGCACCGGATACGGTGGTGCTGCCTGCGGGCAACGGGACCCTTCTTCTGGGGGCGTACTTGGGGTTCACGGAACTCAAGGCGCAGGGGATTACCGACAGGCTGCCCCGGCTAGTGGCGGTCCAGGCCGAGCATTGCGCTCCCCTGGCCACAGCCTTTGCCCGGGGCGAGGAACGCCCCGCCGCCGTGGAGCCGCGCCCCACAGCCGCAGAAGGCATCGCCATTGGCGAGCCCGTGCGCGGCGCGCAGATGCTGGCAGCTGTCCGTGACACACAAGGCGAGTTTCTCGCGGTCAGTGAGCAGGAAATCCTGGCGGCGCGCAACACGGCGCACACCATGGGCTTTTATATCGAGCCTACGGCTGGTGCGGCTTTTGCCGGGCTGTTGCGTTATGTACGTGATACGTCTTCGGACGAGGCCGTGGTGTCCGTGTTCACGGGGCATGGACTGAAAAGCCCGCCAAAGTAGGCGGGGCGCTCTGCGTAGACTGGGGGAAAGCAGGCCATGGATCCGGGGCAAGGTGGTCAGCTGTCTTGGTCTTCCCTGGCGCGGCGCTTCCACTCCTGGGTTTCCAAGTCGCGGCAAGTGGGGCAGGTGAGGATGTCGCGGTGCTCTTGGTCAAAACGCTGGGTAAAAAACCAGCGATTGTGGGCCAGGAGCCTGATGCGGGTTTGGAGCAAACGGTGGCGAGTCCTCATGGCGTCTCCTTAATGGACGGGGGTATGGTCGCCGTTGAGGCGGCCGAGCTTGAAGGTCAGGATGCGGTCGCAAGCTTGTTCCAGCCAATCCCGGCCATGGCTGACTATGACCAGGGCTGCGTTCCACTCCTTGCGGGCAGTGAGAGCAGCTTGCTGGATGAGGCGGATACTGTCCACATCTAAATTGTTGAAGGGTTCGTCCAGGAGCAACACGCCGGGCCTCAGGGCCAGGCGGGAGGCCAGGGCCGTGCGCTGGGCTTCGCCGCCGGAGAGCGCGTACCACGGGCGCTTGGCGTATTCGCCGGGGTCCAATCCCACCATGGCCATGGCTTGGTCCGCGATCTCAGAACGTTCGTCCGGGGCCATGCCGCGCATCTTGAGGCCGTATTCCACGTTGGCCCGCACCGAGCGCTTGAGCAAATAGGGTTCCTGGGTGAGCAAGGAGATTTTCCGGCGCAAGCAGCGGCTCTTGAAAGATGCCGGCTTGCCCTCGAAACGCACGGTTCCTTGCACCGGGTCCTCCAGCATGGCCAGGATGCGCAGCAGGGTGGACTTGCCGCTGCCGTTTTCTCCCACCACCCCCAGGCAGGATTTGGGTCCGAGTTCAAAGCTGATCTCCTTGAACAGCTCTTTTCCGTCAATCGACTTGGAAAGGTTCAGTCCGGTCATGAGTCGTTTGGTCTGGCGGCCGGTGCCCAAAAAGTCAATATCCACGGTGGCCGTCTGCCGGTTTCTCTGTTTCAGGCCATAGAGTTCCAACCGGAGCCTGCGGGCCTGTTCAATCCGGTACTTCGCTTTTGTGGTCCGGGCTTTGGGCCCCTGGGCCAGCCACTCATCCTCCCGGCGCATTTTGCTGTTCAAAGAGCCCTCAAGTTTCTGCTGGGCGTTCAAAAATTTCTCACGTTCACGGATAAACCGGGTATATCCTCCCTTGATCTTGAAATACCCTTCCTC